>JAGPCI010000021.1 GCA_018058165.1 Bacteroidia bacterium | reverse complement strand
CCATTTGCTATCTCGTCTAAAATTTCTGTAATTTGTGGTTGTGTAAAATTCATGTTTTTCAATTTTTATATCGTTAATACAAAAATCGTAAATTTTGGATTTTACACACTTTTTTTAACAGTATCAATAAGTCTGTAATTTGTCAGTTTGATATTGGCAAAATATGAATTAATTATGTCAAAACTAAAATCAATACATGTAAAATAATTTGTTGCTGATAATAATACGTTCCTGAAAATTGTGTACTGACTTAATTTACAATGGATAGAGGTGTATTAATAAATAAAAAATCAGAAAGCAACTTCGTATTTCAAAACTAATATTAACCAACACTATTTGATTGACTAATAATAATATAAATATAAGAAGGTCACTTTAGTTTTGAGGGAATATTGTCATATTAAAAAGTATTACCTTAAAAAAAATCATTTCCTTTTTGTTGTAATAACCCTATTTTTATAAATGATCAATTAATCAGCCTTGATAACTTGGCCTATTAAAGAATCGACATAGATTTATCATAAAAAAGCCGCTTTAAACTTGTTTAAAGCGGCTTTAAATTATATTTGCCTTTGTTATTTTAATATTTCACGGCTAATTACAATACGCTGTACTTCGCTAGTACCTTCGTAAATTTGTGTAATTTTAGCATCACGCATCAAACGTTCTACATGATATTCTTTTACGTAACCATAACCACCATGTATTTGTACAGCCTCTGTTGTAACCCACATAGCAGTTTCACTTGCAAACACTTTTGCCATACTTCCTGCTAAGTTATAATCTAAACCATTATCTTTTAACCATGCGGCTTTTAAAATTAACAAACGTGCTGCTTCAATTTGGGTTGCCATATCTGCTAATTTAAACTGAATAGCTTGGTGATGCATAATTTCTTTACCAAAAGCTTTACGTTGTTTAGAGTAAGCTAATGCTAATTCGTAAGCACCGCTTGCAATACCTAATGCTTGCGAAGCAATACCAATACGTCCACCTGTTAAAGTTTTCATCGCAAACTTAAACCCAAATCCTTCTTCGCCAATTCGGTTTTCTTTAGGTACTTTAACATCTTGAAACATAATTGAGTGTGTATCGCTACCACGAATACCCATTTTGTCTTCTTTTTTGCCTACAGTTACACCTAGCCAGTTTTTTTCTACTATAAAAGCATTTATTCCTCTGTGTTTTTTGTCTACATCGGTTTGTGCTATTACTAAATAAAATGTAGCGGAATTACCATTTGTAATCCAGTTTTTAGTTCCATTTAATACATAATGATCTCCATTGTCAATGGCAGTTGTACTTTGGCTTGTAGCATCACTTCCTGCTTCTGGTTCACTTAATAAAAAAGCACCATGGCATTTACCGCTTGCCATAGGCACAAGGTATTTTTGCTTTTGCTCTTCGTTTGCAAAATGTTCAAGTCCCCAGCAAACAAGCGAGTTATTAACTGAAACAACAACCGAAGCTGATGCATCTACTTTTGATAACTCTTCCATTGCAAGTACGTATGAAATGGTATCCATACCCGATCCTCCGTATTTAGGGTCTACCATCATTCCTAAAAAACCTAGCTCGCCTAGTTTCTTAATTTGCTCGGCAGGAAACTCTTGCTTATTGTCACGCTCTATTACTCCGGGTAATAATTCTGTTTGTGCAAAATCACGTGCAGCTTGTTGTACTGATAAATGCTCTTCGGTTAATTCAAAGTTCATAACTTATTTAAGTTTAAAGTGTGGCAAAATACTTTTTTGTATCTACAATATCAATAAAGTGTATAAATTTTAGTGTTGATTTATATTAGTTTTAATTGGAGTTTAAACGTTTCTATTTAATCATACAAATATAACATAGGTTAAGTTTTGAATATATTCATTTATTTATTAAGTGGCTTATGTTGATACATTATATATCTTTGCCGCTGTTTTAAAATTCGTAACATGAAAGGAACAGAAAAATTAGGTTTTGGCACCAGAGCAATTCATGCTGGACAAGAGCCTGACCCAACCACAGGGGCAGTAATGACTCCCATATATCAAACCAGTACATTTTGGCAAGCAAGCCCAGGCAAACACCAAGGTTATGCATATGCACGTGGTAAAAATCCCACGCGTACTGCTTTAGAAAAATGCTTAGCTGCATTAGAGAATGCTAAACATGGTTTGTGTTTTAGTAGCGGTATGGGTGCTACAGATGCTGTGGTAAAATTGCTTCGCCCGGGTGATGAAGTGATTACTGGAAATGATTTATATGGTGGAACGTACCGCATGTTTACTAAAGTTTTTGCCAACTTTGGCATTAAGTTTCATTTTATAGACCTGAATGATGTAAACAATATTAACAATTACATTAACGCAAATACAAAACTAATTTGGGTTGAAACACCAACAAATCCGACAATGCAAATTGTTGATATTGCAGCTTGTGCCGTCATCGCAAAAAAAAATAATGTAATGCTTGCTGTTGATAATACGTTTGCATCACCATATTTACAAAATCCATTAGATTTAGGTGCTGATATTGTAATGCACAGTGTTACTAAATATTTAGGTGGCCATAGTGATGTGGTGATGGGAGCTTTGATGGTGAATGATGACAGCATTTATGAGCAATTGGCATTTATACATAATAGTTGTGGAGCTACTCCTGGGCCTCAGGATGCATTTTTGGTATTACGTGGTTTAAAAACTTTGCATTTACGCATGAAAGCGCATTGTGCAAACGGTAAAGAAATAGCTCATTTTTTGCGTAAACACCCTAAAATAGAAAAAGTTTATTGGCCTGGATTTACAGACCATGCTAACCACGAAATCGCTAAAAAACAAATGCGTGATTTTGGTGGAATGATTTCTATTGTTTTAAAAGGTGCCGATTTAGATGAAACCTTCCGAATTGCATCTAATTTTAAAGTGTTTACATTGGCCGAAAGTCTTGGTGGGGTTGAGAGTTTAATTAACCATCCTGCTACAATGACACATGCAAGTATTCCTAAACAAGAGCGCGAAAACGCAGGTGTAGTAGATAATTTATTGCGTATAAGTGTTGGGGTTGAAGATGTGGAAGATTTACTAGAAGATTTAAAAAATGCTTTGGCATAATTGACTAATTAATTAATAAAGCAAGGCCACTTATTTTAAGTTATGAGTGGCCTTTTTTTGAACATGTTAGTTTTCAAAAATGATAATCCATAGAACAATCGACATAAACAGCATTATTTTAATAATAAGCAAAATAGCTGTTGAAATTGGAAGGCTAATTTTTTAAAAGCTCATAACCCCGCTTTTTAATCAACCCCAAACTGATTGATTACAATTTGTTTAATTTTTCCTGCTTTTTCAAAATGGTCGAATTTATGTTCCATTATCCACCAATGGGCTACATCAAGCAATAATTGTGGGTTATCATTTTTATTTTTAAAAAATGCATAAAATGAAAGTCCTACGTTTGAGCCTTTTGCCAGAATTTTAGCATCGCACACTTCAATTATTTTTTTGCAAATTTCTTTATTCATAACGCTAAGGTTGATATTATTTCCAATAAAAAAGGCATTAAAAAACCCCTAATAAAAGGGGTTTAGTTGTTTTTTAGAGCTGTTGTAGCCCCATCAGGACTCGAACCTGAGACCTACGGTTTAGAAAACCGGTGCTCTATCCAGCTGAGCTATAGGGCCGTAAATTAAATTAGTGTTGTACTTCTTTAATTTAAAGGGATGCAAACTTATATTAATTTAACAGTTTATGCAAATAATTTTCTTAAATTTACCCCACAATTTTTTAATGATACCTCGTAATAAAATAGATGAAATAGTTGATGCCGCAAGAGTAGAAGATGTGGTGGCAGAATATGTAACCCTTAAAAAGCGAGGTGCAAATTTAACTGGCTTGTGTCCTTTTCATCAAGAAAAATCACCATCATTTAGTGTATCTCCAAGTAAGGGTATTTATAAGTGTTTTGGTTGTGGCAAAGCGGGTAATTCGGTTAATTTCATAATGGAAATTGAGCAGCTAAATTATATTGATTCGCTTAAGCACCTTGCTAGCAAGTATAATATAGAGTGGCCTCAACAAGAAATTTCGGCAGAGGAGTTAGTTGAAGAAAAACGTAAATCGAGCGAACGTGAGAGTTTACAAATTGTAAATAATTTTACCGAAAAATATTTTGCCGACATTTTATTAAATGATGATGAGGGAAAAGCAATTGGACTAAGTTATTTTGAAGAGCGTGGCTTTAGGCCAGAAACAATAGAGAAGTTTAAACTTGGTTATGCCAAAGAAAGTTGGGATAGCTTGGCAAATGCTGCCACAAGTGGTGGTTATAATATTGAGTTTTTTAAACTTGGTGGTTTAGTAAAACAAAACGAACAAGGCCGTGTGTATGATGCTTACCGCAATAGGGTAATTTTTCCAATACACTCTATAAGCGGTAAACCAATTGCATTTGCAGGTAGGTATTTAATTAAAGACCCCAAAAGTCCCAAGTATGTAAACTCGCCCGAAACACCTTTATACCATAAAAGTAATGAGTTATATGGTTTGTATTTTGCAAAACAAACCATTAGCAAAAGCAACTTAGTTTATTTGGTTGAAGGGTATACTGATGTGATAAGTTTGCATCAATCAGGAATAGAAAATGTGGTGGCATCTTCTGGTACTTCGCTTACTGAAGGACAGATAAAATTAATTAAACGATTTACAGATAATGTATGTGTACTTTATGATGGTGATGCGGCTGGAATAAAAGCTTCGTTGCGAGGCACAGACATGTTGCTTGAAGCAGGCTTAAATGTAAAAATTATTTTATTTCCTGATGGTGATGACCCTGATAGTTATTGTCAAAAAGTTGGCCCAGCTGCATTTGCTGATTTTTTAGAAAGCGAAAAGCAAGACTTTATTTTATTTAAAGCATCGTTACTTGCTGGTGATGCAGGCAACGACCCCGTTAAGCGTGCAGAATTAATTAAAGATATTGTAAGCAGCATAAGTAAAATACCCGATGCATTTAAGCGCAGTACTTTTATACGCGAAACGGCAAGAAATTTAAGTATTGATGAGCAGCTATTAATTAATGAAACAAACAGATTAATAAGAGGCCACGCTAAAAAACAAGCGCATGTTGATATTACTCTTCCTTTAGAAATTAATAACGAGCAAGAACAATTTTTAGATTCGGTGCAAGATTTACAATTGCACGATTCTCAAGAAAAGGATTTAATGAGGGTTTTACTAAGTTATGGAGATAAACCTTACAACGAAGATTACGCCTCGGTTGCAGTATTTATTTTGCATGAAATTGCTAACGAGGAGATAGAAATTGTGCATCCAATTGCATCACAAATTATTACCATTGTACATCAACAAATTACGGATGATGCGTTGCAGTTAAATTATTTTACCCGTCACGAAGACCCAGTGGTTACTGCATTTGTTGCTGATATTATGTCACGCGATAATGAGGTGAGTCCAAACTGGGAAAAGAAACATGATGTGTATATTGAACCTGCAGGATATAATTTTAAAGAAGATGTTGACTCTGCGTTGTTAAGGCTCAAAGTAAAGCATATAGAAAAGTTAATGAAAGAGAATATTGAGGAGATAGAAAAACTTGAAAAAGAAGGCAACACAGAACAAATTGATATGCACATACACGTGCAAATGCACCTTACCCAAAAACGCCACGACTTAACACGAAAAATAGAAACAACTATTTCAAGATAGTTGGGTTGTAATTATTAGGGTAGAATAAAGCGGGCATAAACAATTACAGTTTCAGGCTTATCACGGCTATCGCATTTTTTAATTAATAAGGCATTATTAACCAAACGTAATATTTTTTTAAAATAGGTTATTCCAAATTACACGTTGGAAATGCATAATTGAAAAAGAAACTTTAAATCAGTTTTGTGCAAAACTGCTAAAATTTTCTTTGCCGAGGCTTCGGCACGGGATTAACCTTATTAAATCACGTAGTTCGACATTTCAAATCTTCTATTGATTAATTTGATTTAACTGTATTGATTTTAACCTTTGGTTATAGTAAAAACTAGTAGTTAAAGTACTGCCTAATAATAAGTTTAGTTTTTTATTGAATTTAGTTTTAAATTCGAATAACCAAACTTATGAAACTTGTTAAATTATTAATATTGAAAATTTTGGTGTTGTACTTTAGTGGTTTAACTGCTCAACCATTAGCCAACTTCACTGCAAGCCTTACTTCGGGTTGCAGTCCGCTCAATGTTCAATTTACAAATACATCATCAGGTGGCCCAACTTCTTTTTTGTGGAGTTTTGGTAACGGCAATAGTTCATCCTTGCAAAACCCATCGGCAACGTATGTTGTACCTGGCACCTACGAGGTTAGTTTACGAGTTACAAATTCGTTAGGAACTGATATAAAAATTAAATCTGCTTTTATTACGGTGTTTACATCGCCAATAGCTAGTTTTACAGTTAATAAAACAGCTGGCTGCACACCATTACTAACACAGTTTACTAATACATCATCTACTGGTAGTTCTGCTATTACAACATGGTTGTGGGATTTTGGTGATGGCAATATAAGTAACCAACAAAACCCAATCCATAATTATTTAACTACAGGGGCAAAAAATGTTTTGCTTACTGTAACAGATGCAAATGGATGTTCGGGCAATAAGTTAGTTACAGCCTCTGTATTTGTTAGCCAACCACATACCGTTGATTTTTCTGCATCCAATAATAGGCCATGTAAATCACCATCTGTAAGTACATTTACATCAACAGTTACACCTGGTAATCCAAATTATATTTATGAGTGGAGTACAAGCACTGGCCATTCATCAAACCTACAAAACCCCATGTTTAATTTTAATGTTACTGGTGCAATAAGTGTAACATTAAAAGTAAAAGACCCCAATGGATGCGAGGTTAGTATAACCAAACCTGATGCTGTAATTATTAATGATATTAAGGCCGATTTTACAACTCCAACATCTCCATTGTGTAGTGATTATCCGATAAAATTTAGTAATCAAACTGTACCTAATAGTAATGATGTAACCTACAAATGGTTGCTAAATGGCAATGCTGTAAGCAGCCAAAAAGAGCCATTTATTAATTTTGATCAAGGAGTACATCAATTAAAACTAGTTAGTACACACAGCAATTGTTCAGATTCCATAATAAAAAATATTTCTGTTTTTAAAAGCCCTAAAGCAGCATTTAGTTATGCCCCTTTTATACTTTGTAGATTACCCGATACTTTGTTTTTTACTGATTTATCAGTGGGAAGTGGATTAACTTATAGTTGGGATTTTGGTAATGGCCAAAAATCAACACAAAGAAACACAACTGGTATTTTTACATCTTACATATCAAATCATGCGCAGCTTTTAGTAACAGATGTAAATGGATGTACTGGCTATGCAGATACGATTATTATGCACACATCTGACCATTTGACGATAGAAGGGATAAATCAAAAAGAAGGTTGCGCGCCATATACCGCAAGATTTAATGCCAAACCTACAGGCACTTTTGTTAGTTACGAATGGACTTTTAGAGATACAATAGTTAGTACCAATCAATCGTTTAATTTAACATTTCCTTATCCTGGCAAGTATCCAGTAAAACTAAAAGGAATAACGAGTAAAGGTTGTGTGATTGAACAGTATGATACAGTGTCGGTTGGTGATTTTCTTGTTTTTGATTTTGACGCAGATAAAAGAGTTGGTTGCTATTCTAGTATCAACCCAATAAAACTTACATTAAAAGAAAATAGTGGTTTATCTGGACTAACCTATGAATGGCAATGGAGGGGAGGAGGCTCTACATTACGTAATCCATCAATGACAGTTAAAGATACTGGTTGGCATAGTGTTAAAGTTACCATCAGGTATAATGGATGTGTATCTACACTTAAAAAAGATAATTACATAGATGTGCATCCAGCAAAAGTAAAACTACTTAGATTAGATTCGATTTGTAGAGATACGGTAAGGTTAAAAGGAAGTTTATCAAAGGGTAAAAACACTTTTTTATGGGATTTTGGTGATGGAGATACCTCAACCTTAGCAGACCCTCTGCATTTATATGATTCTGTTGGAAGATTTAAAGTAAAACTAATAGTGGTAGATACTTTTTACGATTGTCCAGATACTGCCGAGATTGAAGTTTTTATGCCCGATTCGCCTGCGTTGGATTTTACTTTAAGCGACTCTATAGGTTGTGCACCGCTTAAATTAACAATGAAAAACAAAACGGTGCTTACCGATTTAAGTGCTGAAATTACAACTGTTAAGTGGGAGTTTAGTCCTAAAGATACCGCATCAGAAGATTCGGCAAGCTGCACTTTAACAAAGGGAGGATGGTATTATTTAAAAATGAAGATAGATGATAAGGAAGACTGTAAATACGAATTAACTAAAGATTCCGCAGTTTTTGTTTCTGCTGGCACTGCTAATTTAGTTTTATTACCTGCCTTGGGGTGTATTCCATTACAAGTTATTGCCACAGATAGCTCGGTAACAAATTTACCTATAAAAGAACGTAGGTGGGTTTGGTCGCCAACTGATTCAGTACTTACAATTGCCGATAGTATTTTAAGTGACACCAATATTTACCGTGACCCAAGTAAACCGCAAAAAAATGGATTTGATGTTCGGTTAACAATAAAAGATTCTATTGGATGTGAGTTCTCATCAACCCAAAAAGTTTTACCTACTTACCCATTGCCAAGGTTTACTATAAACAGAAGCATTAATTGTGGTTTGCAAACAATTATTGCAATTGCAGATACCTCATCAAACAATGCAATTTTACCCGCTGTGTATAGGTGGAAAGTTGCAGGGATAAATTATAGTGGAAGGGTGTTTTCGAGCGTGTTTTTTTACCAAGATACCACTATTAAACTCTCGTTAACCATTACCGATTCTATTGGCTGCTCGCAAACCAAAGATACCTTATTGCGTATTATAAATAAAAAACCCAAAGCTGCTTTTTATGCAGAACCTCGTTCCAAGTCGTGCTATGAGCCAATTGCACCAATTAGTTTGTTTGATACAAGTACAATTGGAACGGTACCCATTGCATTTTGGAATTGGCGCATAGGAAACATCAATAGCAATTTAAAAAATCCAACGATTACTTTTAATAAACCTGGAAATTTTGATGTAAGCCTTACTATTATGGATGAGTTGGGTTGCATCGATTCGTTAAGTATAAAAGATTATTTGTATTTAGGTGGACCAATTGGTACATTTAATTTAGCACCAACAACTGGATGTGTTCCGCACGTAACGGAGTTTATTTCTACCTCGCCTAATGCAAAATATTTTATATGGGATTTAGGTGATGGTAATATTGACACTACATTGGTTGGTAATTTTAATTATAGCTATTTGCAGGCAGGAGTTTATTATCCAAGGTTAACATTGGTTGATAGTAATGGTACTTGTACTTATGGGTTTGATACCATTGGGGCAATAGTGGTAAATCCACTGCCAGAGCCAAATTTTATTGCAGATAAAGAAGTGGTTTGTTTTAATACTACTGTTAATTTTACCAATACAACATCTAATTCAACTAATATTAATAATTGGAAATGGTTGTTTAATAACCAAGATATCTATAACGGTTTTGGGCCAATACAGCATTTGTATCCTAAGGCTGGTAAATATGCCGTTATGTTAACTGCAACTGATAATAATGGCTGTGTTGATTCTATTGCTAAAAAGGATTTTGTAACTGTATTAGATGATACCATTGCACCAGATGCACCAAATTTAAATAGGGCTACGGTGTTGAATAATACCAATACTTGGTTTGAGTTTAATAAATACCACGAAATAGATTTTTATAAGTATAGGTTACTATATAACTACCGCAATAATGCACCATTAAGCTGGCTTGATGTGTTTGCGGCTAATGATACCACATACAACCATCAATATTTAAATACGTTAATTAATACGTATACTTATGCAGTAATTACAACCGATGTATGTGGTAATGTTAGTGATACTGCAATTAAACACACTACGGTAAATGTAACGGCAAAGGCGCAGGTTAATGGCGTAAAAATAAATTGGACTCCTTATGAAGGATTTTCTTCCATTAAAAAATATGAAATATGGCGCAATAACCCAGCATTAGCTAATACATTTGAGTTGATTAATTCAACCACACCTGGTGTTATAAATTATTTAGATTCTTCTGTTACTTGTTATGCTACTTATTACTATCAAATTAAAACCATTAGTAATATTGATACAACAATACATAGTTGGAGTGATACCAGTGGTGCTGTGCCAATATTTGTATCAACAATACCTAGTACAGAAAACATACGTGTAACGGTAGTTGCCGATAGTTATGTGTTATTACAATGGCAAAAACGAGTTCATAAAATTGGGTTTACTTACTTAATTTATAAAATGCGAGATGACCAAACTGTGCCTGTGTTTTTAAAAGAAACTACCGATACTTTTTTGGTAGATGCAGATGTAGACGTTGATAAACACAGTTACTTGTACTATACGTATTTAAAAGATGTTTGTGGAGCAATTAGTACAAGTAGTAATTTGGCTAAAACAATTTTGTTAAAAGTAGATTTAAAAGAAAACGACATTTTAATTTACGACCCAATTATTACTTTTACCAAGTATCAAAATTGGGATAGTGGTTTAAGTAAATATCAATCATCTTTTTATTACGACTCAACAAACTCATTCAATAAAATTTCTGATAATTTACCTACTGATACTGTGTTTTTTCATAAATATGTAAACTTGGTTCAGCGTGATTACTGCTATAAAGTTACTGGGTTTAAAAAAGGAAATGATGGTGTGTATAGCGAATCAAATGTTGCGTGTATAGAAACAAAACCACGACTTTATGCCCCAAATGCATTTACCGTAAATGGCGATGGGATTAATGAAAAATTTGTATTAGGAGGTGTGTTTTTGGATGAGTACCATTTGTTAATTTATGATAGATGGGGCAAATTAGTATTTGAAAGCAACAGCATAAATAACAGTTGGGATGGTACATTTGAGGGCAAGCCATGTGCTGCCGATGTGTATGTTTATATTGCAGAAGGTAAAGGGCGTAAAAGTCAGCAAATTTCAATAAAAGGAAATGTAACCTTATTGCGATAATTAGTGGTTGTTATAAAATGTTGTTAGTTTTTTTGATTGGCTAATGTATGGTTGAATACCTATTACCCAAATTTTACCTTAGCCAATTAATTAACGACTGTGTAAAAATCATGGTTGATTATCAATACATTAATGTATGCGCTGTTTAGCCTTAAACGCAGTGGGTTACGGTTGTTTTGGTTAATGTTTTTTGCCATTTTCTTCTTAAAAAACTTGGCAGTCTCAATAAATATTGGTATTTTGGGGTTTAACACCAGTATATTTTATGCATATAACAAAAATATTTAATGCGGCCATTAAGCCAACAACTTCTGAAAAAACTGAAATTGTTAATTTTTTATTCGACAATTTAGAACAGTATGGCGACCCTAAAGAACACATTACAAAAGCCATTGATTACGCCATAAAAGAATTTGCTTCTTTTGGTGGTTTTGTGTTGGTTTTAAAAGAGGAGGAAGAGATACAAGGTGCGGTTGTAATTAACCAAACAGGCATGGGCGGCTACATTCCCGAAAACATTTTGGTTTACATTGCCATCAACAAAAATAGCCGCGGCCAAGGTATTGGAAAAAAATTAATGCAAACAGCCATCGAAACAGCCAATGGAGATATTGCCTTACATGTTGAAGCAAACAACCCTGCTAAACGTTTATACGAAAGACTTGGTTTTACTAACCCTTATTTAGAAATGAGGTTAAAAAAATAGCCTATGGGAATTCATATCATCGATTTATCAATATTTATATTTTACTTAATTTTTATGTTGGGCATAGGGTTTTACTTTATGCGCAAAAACAAATCAAAAGAAGATTATTTTGTGGGTGGACGCTCTATGTCTGCCGGACACATTGGCCTTTCGGTAGTGGCTACCGATGTTGGTGGTGGTTTTTCAATTGGGCTAGGCGGACTTGGTTTTACCATGGGTTTATCGGGCAGTTGGATGCTATTTACAGGGTTACTTGGGGCTTGGTTAAGCGCAGTTTTGCTTATACCTAAAATTTACCCGATTGCTAAAAAACATAATTTTTTAACCTTTCCGCAAACGTTGGCATTTCATTATGGCAAACGTGTTGCACTTGTAGCGGGTATTATTTCTTTTATAGGTTATGTAGGGTTTACAAGTTCACAAATTTTAGCTGGAGCAAAATTAGCTTCGGCCACTTTTCCTGCAATTACAATTAACAATGCAGCGCTGCTTATGGGTGTAATAGCCGTTGGCTATACCGTTATAGGTGGTATAAAAGCTGTAATATATACCGATACCATTCAATGGATTATTTTAATGGTTGGTTTAATTTTTATTGGTTTACCAATTGGTTATTATCAAATTGGTGGTTGGCAGGCGCTTAATACTTATGTGCCTGCAAATTTTTTATCGCTTGGCAATGTTGGCTTTGTACAAGTTTTTAATTGGTTAATTACCATTGTGCCAATTTGGTTTGTAGGGATGACACTTTATCAACGTATTTATGCTTGTAAAGATGTAAAAACTGCAAAACGAGCTTGGCATATTGCCGGTTTATTTGAGTGGCCAGTAATGGCATTTATGGGAGTTGCCCTTGGGCTATTTTCGAGGGTTGCTTTTGAACAAGGTATGTTTACCGAGTTAGGTTTTGCCCCAGGCTCCCAAATGGATGCCGAACTAGGATTGCCGTTACTGCTTAGTAATATTTTACCCGTTGGACTTATTGGTTTATTAATGGCTGCATATTTTTCGGCTATTATGAGTACCGCAGATAGTTGCTTAATGGCTGCTTCGGGTAATTTTATGACAGATATTGTAGAATATTTTAAACCAATAAAACATAAAGACGCTATTAAATATTCGCAACTTATTACACTTGCCATTGGTGGTATTGCCATGGTTTTAGCAACTATGATGCACAGTGTTTTAGATATGATGCTGTACTCTTACGCATTTATGGTTTCGGGATTATTGGTGCCTGTTGTAGGAAGTTTGGTGTGTAAAAAACCAAACTCATTGGCTGCAATGTTAGCCATGATTTTTGGTGGCTCAACCACACTTATCTTAATTATTTTAAACCTAAATCTTCCGTTTGGTTTAGATGCAAATATCTTTGGTATTAGTATTTCGGCCATAATATTTTTAATCATTCAAAACACTGCAAAAACAGATGCTAAATACCACACAACTTGATAAGCTTACAACCATTCGTAAAATGATTCATGCAAATCCAGAAATTTCTGAGCACGAGTTTGAAACACAAAAACGTATTGTTGAGTTTTTAACTTCATCAACTAAAGCAAATATTAAACCCTTTGGCAACACAGGTGTTTTAGCTGTTTTTGAAAGCGAAATAGCTGGGCCAACCGTCATGATACGTGGTGATATAGATGCTTTGCCCATTGAAGAAATAAATACTTTTGACCATAAATCAACCCAAAAAGGGGTGTCGCACAAATGCGGGCACGATGGCCACACAACTATACTTTTAGGTTTGGCACAATTACTTTCTCAGCAACCCATTAAAACAGGGAAAGTTATATTGTTGTTTCAGCCTGCTGAAGAAAATGGAATGGGTGCAGCAGCAGTTTTGAGTGATACCGAATTTAATAAACATAAAATAGATTACGTTTTTGCGTTACATAATTTGCCTGGTTACCCAATGCATCAAATTGTTGTAAAAGAAAATGAGTTTACCGGAAATGTAAAAAGTATTATATTAAAAATGACAGGTAAAACGGCACATGCCGCAGAGCCTGAGCAAGGGCTTAATCCCAGTTTGGCAATTGCAGAATTATTTGCATTTGCTGATAACATTACACATAACAAACCCGAAGAAAAAGACTTTTTTTTAATGACACCTGTTTATGCAACATTGGGCGATTTGGCATACGGAATTTCTGCAGGATATGGCGAAACACATTTTACCATTAGAAGTTGGAGTACCGATTTAATGGCCGAACGCACCAAAAAAATTGTGACATTTATCGAAAACGTTTGCAAAAAATATCAGCTATCGCCCAACATATCTTATACACAAGTTTTTCATGCAAATATTAATAACCCTCAAGCTGTAGATGTGATTAGAAGAGCCAGTTTAACAAATAATTTAACCTTAATAGAACGCGATTATCCTTTCCGTTGGGGAGAAGATTTTGGCCTTTTTACACAAAAATATAAAGGTGCAATGTTTGGCGTAGGTGCAGGAATAAATACTCCCGCACTTCACAATCCAGATTACGATTTTCCTGATGAAATTACACCTACCGCAATTAGTATGTTTTATCAAATCATCAGTTTAATTTTATAAAAAGTGTTTCAAACATCCTATATCGAACTTTCTTTAGCAGCAGTAAAAAACAACATCGATTTTATTCAAAATTTTTTGGGAAAAGATGTAACGTTTTCTTCTGTTGTAAAAGGTAATGCATACGGCCACGGCATTGCTAATTATTTACCAATGGCGCATCAATGCGGTGTTAGGCATTTTAGTGTTTTTAGTGCGCAAGAAGCATTGGCAGTAATTAAGCGCTTGGCAATAATGAGTACACATTAATGATTATGGGCCATATTAATAATGAAGAATTAGCATGGGCAATACAAAATGATATTGAATTTTATGTTTTTGAAGAAAACCGACTTGATGAAGCAATTGCAACTGCAAAAAAAATGGGCAAAAAGGCTCGCATACATGTAGAGCTAGAAACAGGAATGAACCGCACAGGTTTTGATCATAGAATAGTTTTGGCAATATTTAATAAAATTGCAGCCAACCTTAATTTTATAGATGTAAAAGGCATTTGCACACATTTGGCAGGTGCCGAAAGTATAACCAATTATAAACGTATTCACGACCAAATTAGTCGTTTTAAACGATATCAATCAAGCTTAAAAACATATACTTGGTTAGATGCAAAAAGACATATCGCGAGTTCGTCTGCAGCTATGCGATACCCGGCTACTCAATTAAATTTAGTGCGTATAGGAATTCTTCAATTTGGATTTTTTCCTACCCAAGAAATTTTTGTACACTACTCAGCCAAAAAGAAAGCCATCAAAAATCCTTTAAAACGTATTTTAAGTTGGAAAACCCGTGTAATGGATATAAAAACAGTTAAAGCGGGCGAGTTTGTAGGGTATGGAACTTCGTATTTTACCAATCAAGCCACAAAAATTGCATTGTTACCTGTAGGCTATTCATCTGGCTATAGCCGCTCGTTAAGCAACCAAGGCAAGGTATTAATAAACGGAACACGTTATGATGTTATTGGCACCGTAAACATGAGCATGCTTGCGGTTGATATTTCGATGAATGAAAACATTAAAAAAGGAGATGAGGCAGTTTTAATTGGCAACCAAGGCGACCAAGAAATTTCAGTATCTTCGTTTAGCGATTTTAGTCAGCTTATTAATTACGAATTGTTAACCCGATTACCACAAGATATTCCTAGAATTATTACAACTTAACCATGGCAGAATTAATTATACAAACAGAAAAGATAAAAAGTAATATCAAATTTTTGAGTAATTACTTTAATAAACATAATATACATTGGAGCTTAATTACTAAAGTTTTTTCGGGTGATAAAGAATTTTTAAAACACATTTTAACTGATGATGTAATTGAAAAGATAGACTCAGTTGGCGACTCACGTTTAACAAGTTTAAAAAATCTTAAAGCGGTAAATCCAAATATGCGTACCATATACATTAAGCCGCCCGCTAAAGTATATGCAGATGAGGTAATAAAATATGCAGATGTTTCGCTAAACAGTTCCTTTACCACCATTCAGGCACTTAACGAGGCCGCTAAAAGGGCCAATAAAATTCACGAAATTATTATTATGGTTGAGTTAGGCGAGTTGCGCGAAGGGGTTAACCGCTCTGATATTATGTCCTTTTACGAAAAAGTATTTAACCTCTCAAACATAGATGTTATTGGTCTTGGCTCAAATTTGGGTTGTATGTATGGCGTAACACCATCGTATGATAAACTGTTGCAATTGTCGCTTTATAAAGAGTTGATTTCGGCAAAATTTAACAAACAATTAAAGTTTATTTCTGGCGGAACGTCAATTACACTTCCGCTTATAGAAATGGGAAGTGTGCCAAAAGACATCAATCATTTTAGAATTGGCGAAGCCGCTTTTTTTGGGCTGAGTCCTTTAGATAAAAAACCTTTTTACAGATACCTTTGAGTTTAGGGCCAACATAATAGAGTTAGAAGAAAAACACATAGTGCCCGAAGGTATAATTAGTGATGCAAACATTGGCCATACTGCTGCCTAAGATAACCAAGATAGGAATGAAACAACCGTAAAAGCCATACTTGATTTTGGTATGTTAGATGTAGATAAAGGAGATATTGAAACCGATGATGAAAATTTAACTTTTGTTGGAATAACATCAGACATGTTGGTGGTAGACTTAGGCGAAAACAAAACTAAAGACGGCAAACAAAAATATAAAATTGGCGATGCCATAAGCTTTAAACCCAGTTATATGGGAGTAGCCAGGTTACTAAATTCTAAATTTATAGATAAACGATTTGTGTAAAGTGCGTTTAGTTTTATTTGGTTGGTGTTGATATTGTATGATGATGTATTATTGAGTTAAACACAATATTACCAGTTTTCAATTTATATTTTACAGCCTACTCGAGTAAGCCTTGGGTGGGTTTTGTACGGTGCTTGTATCGAGAGTAGGAGTTGGGTGTAAACATTCCTCTTTGCTCCGATTATCCACTTTTAGCTCCGCTGAACTTCGTTTCGATATAATTGCCCGAAGCAAATGCCCTTTCAGCAATCACTCGAAGCGGCTAAAACGTTCAAATGGAAATAAACAGCCTGCTCGAGTAAGCCTTGGGTGGGTAAGGCGTGGCGCTTGTATCGAGAGTAGGAGTTGGGCGTAAACATTCCTCTTTGCTCCGCTTATCCACTTTTAGCTCCGCTGAACTTCGTTTCGATACAATTGCCCCAACGCATAGGCCATTTAAGCAATCACTCGAAGCGGCTAAAACGTTCAAATGGAAATAAACAGCCTGCTCGAGTAAGCCTTGGGTTGGTTTTGTACGGTGCTTGTATCGAGAGTAGGTGTTGGGCGTAAACATTCCTCTTTGCTCCGCTTATCCACTTTTAGCTCCGCTGAACTTCGTTTCGATACAATTGCCCGAAGCAAATGCCCTTTCAGCAATCACTCGAAGCGGCTTTAACTTTAAATTGGAAATAAACAGCCTGCTCGAGTAAGCCTTGGGTTGGCTTAACAATGGTGCTTGTATCGAGAGTAGGTGTTGGGCGTAAACATTCCTCTTTGCTCCGCTTATCCACTTTTAGCTCCGCTGAACTTCGTTTCGATACAATTGCCCAACGCAAAGGCCTTTCAGCAATCACTCGAAGCGGCTTTAACTTTAAATTGGAAATAAACAGCCTGCTCGAGTAAGCCTTGGGTTGGCTTAGCAGTTGCGCTTGTATAGAGAGTAGGAATTGGGTTTTAACATTGGCATTTTCACCATTCTCTTTTAGCTCCGCTGAACTTCGTTTCGATACAATTGCCCCAACGCATAGGCCATTTCAGCAATCACTCGAAGCGGTTAACACTTTCAATTGGAAATTAACAGCCTGCTCGAGTATGCCTTAGGGT
>JAGPCI010000020.1 GCA_018058165.1 Bacteroidia bacterium | reverse complement strand
TTCTTCCTGCTGCTGATTACACAATCTTAGATTCTCCTAACAACCCAATTGTTACAATTAAAACTACCCGTGCTGCTATTAGCGCTGCTTCAGAAGCTGCTACAGGTAAAAAGAAATAATAATTATTTCGTTAAAACTTTAAAGTCTCGTGCCAATTGGTACGAGATTTTTTTTGCTTTTTAGTTATCCCTAATCCAATCAGAAGTATATTATTGTATCATGAAATTTTTAATCGTTGGGTTGGGTAATATTGGTGATGAATATGCCCATACACGGCATAATATTGGGTTTGATATAGTTGATGCATTGGCTGCCAAACATAACAAAACATTTACTCCTGGAAGATATGCCGATTATTGCATGGTAACCGTTAAAGGCAAGCAACTACATTTAATAAAACCTACTACTTACATGAATTTAAGTGGTAAAGCTGTGCGTTATTGGATACAAGAATTGAAGCTTGAGGTTAACCAAGTTTTTGTTTTGGTGGATGATATTGCAATTGATTTTGGTAAAATAAGAATACGTGCCAATGGTAGTGATGCAGGCCATAATGGTTTAAAAAGTATACAAGAATTATTGTTGACCCAAAATTATCCTCGCCTACGCTTTGGTATTGGTGGTAATTATGCAAAAGGCCAACAAGTAGATTTTGTATTAGGAAAGTTTACTCCCGATGAACAGAAAGCCTTACCAGATTTAATTAAACACAGTATTGATTCGATAGAAGCATTTGCTTTAACAGGCCTTGAACGCACGATGAATTTTTATAATATTAAATAGTTTTTTGCTTTCTATTTATTTGACAAATACGGAATCTAATTCCGTATTTGTCAAATAACATATTTATAAAGTCGTGTATCTTAAGTGTTTAGTTATTTGCTCATTTTAAAAAGAATGTTTAGTGTATTTTTTGTTTATTACAAAAATAGAATTAAACTTAGTTTTTTATCAATCCAATTTCTTTCCAATTTAAAATGTCTGTATCATTAATTGATGAGTGCTTACCAGTGTAAACCACATAAGCATTTTTGGTTGATGTATTTATTTTTTTCCAATAGTTAATTCCTTTTAAAAAATCAGTGCTAAAAGTTGTAGCAGTTTTAATCTCAATTGGAATTACCCCTGTTGATTGATCAATTAAAATATCTATTTCATTTCCCGTTCTATCTCGCCAATAAAATAAATTACTCCGTTGGCCATTATTGTATCGTGTTTTTAATAACTCAAGAATAATTAAATTCTCAAACAATGCTCCTCTAAGTGGATGTGTATTTACATGCGAATCTGTTTCAATTTCTAATAATGAGCAGCATAATCCTGTATCATAAAAATATAACTTAGGCATTTGTGTTAACCTTTTGCCCAAATTGTTATAAAATGGCTGTAACCTAAATGCAATAAAACTTGCTTCTAATATACCAAACCAACTAATAATTGTTTTTTGGTCCACTCCTGCATCATTGCTTATTGATGTGTAGTTAACTTCTTGACCAACTCTAGTTGCGCAAATTTTTAAGAAACGTTGAAATAAACTAAGGTTAGCTATGTTTTTAATTTGCCTAACATCTCTTTCAACATAGGTAAGCAAGTAGTTTGGGTAATAATCTACCGGGGCTATTTTTTTATCATACACACGCGGGTATCCACCGTTTAATATTAATTTGTTTAAACTTTGTTTGGCATGTTTGCTATCTTCAAGTTCTGTGTAACTTAATGGCAGTAGGTGTATAAAAGCAATACGACCTGCTAATGTTTGCGAAATGCTTTCGAGCAATAATAAATTTTGAGAACCTGTAATAATAAATAAACCTACTTTATTTGGTTGCTCATCTATTACACCTTGCATGTATGATAAAAGTTGAGGTACCCGTTGTATTTCATCAAAAATGGCACCTGTATTATATTGCTTCAAAAAAGCACGCGGATCTTTGGTAGCAAGTATTACATTATCCTGATTTTCGAAACTTATGTATGGCTTTTTTGGAAACAGTTCTTTTGCAAGCGTAGTTTTACCCGATTGCCTTGGCCCTAATAAACCAACAGCCGGAAATTTTTTTGCAAGCTGAATGATTTTACTTGCCGCTACTCTTTGTATCATAAATCAAAGATACAAAAATTTGACAAATACGGAATCTGATTCCGTATTTGTCAAATAATATTTTTATAATAATCTGTTTAACTGATTATTGTATTTTTAATAATTTACACTTTTTATTAATATTGTTTTCTATAGAATTTGAATTAAGGTTGTTTTTAATGGGTTGTTATTGGATTTTTTGTGATAAAAAAGGCCAAACTAATTCGGCCTTTTAAACTTTAAAAATTAACAATTTAATTGGTTACCCTAATATTCAACTCCTTCAATTGTTTATCATCAATCCTACTTGGGGCATCAATCATAATATCTCGGCCACTGTTGTTTTTAGGGAAGGCAATAAAATCTCTAATAGAATCAACCCCGCCAAATAGCGAACATAACCTATCAAAACCAAAAGCAATACCTGCATGTGGCGGTGCACCATATTGAAATGCATCCATCAAAAAGCCAAATTGCTGTTGCGCTTCTTCTGCCGTAAAACCTAATACTTCAAACATGCGTGCTTGCATTTTTTTGTTGTAAATACGCACGCTTCCACCACCTACTTCCACTCCGTTTATTACCATATCATAGGCATTGGCGCGTACTTGGCTAAGTGTATCAAAGTTGTTTAACAATTCAATATCTTCTGGTTTTGGCGAAGTAAAAGGATGGTGCATTGCAAAATGTCTGTTTTCTTCTTCGTTAAACTCAAGTAATGGAAAATCTACTACCCAAAGACAACTGAAATTGTTTTTATCACGTAAGCCTAATCTTGTGCCCATTTCTAAGCGTAATTCGTTTAATGCTTTGCGTGTTTTATCGGCTTTGCCTGCTAATAATAATATTAAATCGCCTGGTTGTGCATCAAATTTTTGTGCCCATAGTTTTAGTGCAGTTTCATCATAAAATTTATCTACTGATGATTTAATTGTTCCATCTGCATTTACTCGTGCATATACTAATCCTGTTGCACCAACTTGCGGACGTTTAACAAAATCGGTTAATTCGTCTAATTGTTTGCGGGTATATTCTGCACAGCCTTTTGCGCAAATTCCTACTACCAATTCTGCTTGGTCAAATACTGGAAAGTTTTTACCTTTTACTACCTCATTTGCCTCTACAAATTTCATTTCAAATCGTGTATCGGGCTTATCGCTACCATAATATTTCATGGCATCAGCATAAGTCATTCGAGGTAAAGATTCAATTTCAATACCTTTAACGTTTTTAAATAAATGTTTTACCAAGCCTTCAAACATGTTTAAAATGTCTTCTTGCTCAACAAAACTCATTTCGCAATCTATTTGTGTAAACTCAGGCTGACGGTCGGCACGCAAATCTTCATCCCTAAAACACTTTACAATTTGGTAGTAACGATCAAAACCACTTACCATTAATAGTTGCTTAAAGGTTTGTGGCGATTGAGGTAAGGCGTAAAACTCACCCGGATTCATGCGGCTTGGTACCACAAAATCGCGCGCACCTTCCGGAGTTGACTTTATAAGTACCGGAGTTTCTACTTCAATAAATTCTTGTGCATCTAAAAAATTACGCGTTTGTTGGGCCACTTTATGGCGCAATTGCAAGTTGGCTCTAACACTTGCCCTGCGTAAATCCAGATAACGGTATTTCATTCTAATATCATCACCACCATCCGTGTTTTCTTCAATGGTAAAAGGAGGGGTGATGGCTTCGTTTAACACTTCAAAATTGGCAACGCTAATTTCAATTTCACCGGTTGGCATGTTAGCGTTTTTACTTTCACGCTCTTTTACGGTTCCGGTAACTTTTAACACAAACTCTCTTCCCAACTTGCGGGCGCGTGTGCACAAATCAGTATTGGTTTCCATATTAAAGGCCAATTGTGTAATACCGTATCTATCTCGCAAATCAACAAAAGTCATACCTCCTAAATCGCGGCTTTTTTGAACCCATCCGGTTAGTGTTACAGATTGATTGTTGTTGCTTAATCTTAATTCTCCGCAAGTATGTGTACGTAGCATGTTATGTAGTTATTTTCAGAAATGTAATGATGCTGCGAAAGTAACAAAATATTGCAAGTTGACAGTAATCTGCCAATAGCTGTTAAAACAAAAAGTCGAGATTTTACCCCGACCTCCTGTGTTTTTCTTTTTTTAATAAACTATCTTCTGTTTATGCTATTGATGTTAATGGTTCCTTCGGTAATTGTTTTGGTTGATGTGGCACCCATGTTTTCGCCTACAAAATTAAATGTAGCTACAATTTTGTTGTTAGTGGTATCACAAGTGGTTATGTTTAAACTACCTGATTTACAATCATAATAATCTGTAGCATCTGCATAGGTTAACCACGAGTTGGTAAAGGTTTTATCAGCAGGCACTGTTCCTGTTTTAGGCTGAAAGTGCATTTCTATAACAGTAGCTCCATTTTTATAGCCATAAACATCAATCATTCTGTTAAATGGGCTTACTCTTAGAGTGTAAAGTGTAGCACTTGCCGAATCACAAGTAATTGCTGCACCATCTGCTTTAAATGTTATCCCAGATGAATTGTTGGTATTGTTGTTTGAATTGGGTTGAGGGGTTTCTTCTTTTTCGGTACAGGCAAAAAGTGTTGCTGCAACAGCAAATGCGCTTAAAATAAATTTAGTTTGAGTTTTCATATGTGGTATTTTTTGTGTTTCAAACTAATGCGTAATTATATTTCGGTCAAATACGTTAATTACCTTATTTTACTCAACCCATAATGCCTAAATATGTTAAATTGCGCAGGTATGAGTGAGTTATTTTCTGATGAATATTTTATGCAATTGGCGCTTAAAGAGGCCCAAAAAGCTTACGATTTGGGCGAAGTTCCGGTGGGTGCAATTGTGGTAAGCAACAATAAAATTATTGGGAAAGGACACAATTTAACTGAACAATTAAATGATGTAACCGCCCATGCCGAAATGCAAGCCATAACCGCAGCTGCCAATTATTTAGGTGCAAAATATTTGGTTGATTGTACTTTGTATGTTACCCTCGAGCCTTGCGTTATGTGCGGTGGTGCTCTGTATTGGAGCCAAATAAGTAAAGTGTTTTTTGGTGCAACAGACGATAAGCGCGGATGCAGTAAATTGGGAGATATCTATCACCCTAAAACACAAGTAGTAGGTGGTATATTAGAGACCGATTGTGCTGAGTTGATAAAGTCTTTTTTTAAAAATAAACGTTAGTTTTTGTTCAGTTTAATTGAGCTTTGGCGGTCTATTTTATTTCCGTTTACATAAAACGATTTTGGTGATTGTCGGCTGTAATCACTGCAACATTTAGAGTCGTTTTTAATAATTTGCATCACTACAGAATCTATGCGGAGTACATCTTTACTGTACGTGTTTTTAATAATGTAACTAGTGGAGTCTAAATAATCTGTTGGGCTGTTATTAAGAATTCCGCCAAACTCATACAGGCTTTTTACATTTTGTTGGATAAAAGCAAATCTGTCTAACCATATTGTATCTGATGGTTGCTTAAATCCTAGGCTGTTAAAAGTTATGATATAAGTTGAGTCGGCTTCGTGTAGTTTAAAACCATTTTGTGTTGAGTCGAAATTAAGTTCGAGGGCTAATCTGTTTGATTGCGCATATTTGGTGCAATCTATACCTGATTGGCCTGGCATTGAACAACATCCTGCTATGATTGTTAGTACAATAAAAGTTAAAAGAAGGTTTAATTTACGGTTCATGCCGAAATAACTAACTGTTATAACAAACTTAAATAATAAATACGGTATTTAAAGGTAAATAGCACTATTTTCGCTACTCAAATTTTAACAATTTAAATAAAAAATTATATGGCTTTCGAATTACCAAAATTACCATACGAGTACACAGCTCTTGAGCCGCATATTGATGCGCGTACTATGGAAATTCATCACACCAAACACCACAATGCTTACGTTACCAATTTAAATGCAGCTATTGCCGGTACCGATGCGGAAAAACTTTCAATTGAAGATATTTGCAAAAACATCAGTAAATATCCTATGGCTGTTCGTAATAATGGAGGTGGACATTTTAACCATTCATTATTCTGGGCTATTTTAGGTAACGATGGTTCAAAACCATCAGCTAAGTTACAAGCTGCTATTGATGCTGAATTAGGCGGAATGGAGAAATTGAAAGAAGACTTTAACAAAGCTGCAACAACTCGTTTTGGTAGTGGTTGGGCTTGGTTATGTGTTGAAGGTGGTAAATTAAAAGTTTGTTCTACACCTAATCAAGACAACCCTTTAATGGATGTGGTTACAGATTGTAATGGAACTCCAATTTTAGGATTAGATGTTTGGGAACATGCTTATTATTTACATTATCAAAACCGCAGACCAGATTATTGTGCTGCATTTTGGAATGTAATTAACTGGGATGAAGTTAGCAGCAGATACGAAGCTGCATTGTAATTTAAATAAACTATAATTTAACAAACATGTCGAGGTTTTGCTTCGGCATGTTTTATTTATGCATTATGCAAAACGTAATTAATATTCGCGAAATTGAATTAATACCAACTGCTGAAGGTATTAAAATTTTTGATTATGATGTGTTAACAAGATCGGAAGATCAAAGGGTAAGAAGATTGGCTTTAGATAAGGCTGCAACTTTAGGAAAAGTATCAAACCGTAAAGCAAATATTGTACTTAAAACACCCGATGGTTACAAACGTATTTTAACAAAAGTTTCCGGGGTTGATGCTACTGCGGCTTGGGTTGAAAACGAGTTGGTTATACCACTTATTGCTATATACGCAGTGGATATTGCGTGATGAACAGCTGTTTGCTTAGTTTTGTTAGTTACATGCTGCTCGAACTACTTTTTTTACCATTAAAATTGTTTTTTCGGTATTTAAACATATCTTGCAACTACAAATTAGCATTTGTTGGGTTGATTTAATTAACCCGAGATTAAGATAATAGCGTTTATCGCTAGGATTAGGGGGTAAAAAAACAAGCCGGTCATGTTTACATGCCGGCTTTGTTCGTTTAAAATATTTTGTAATATTGGTAGAAATTATTCTACTGTTACTGATTTTGCTAAATTTCTTGGTTGATCAACATTACAACCTCTAATTACTGCTACATGATAAGATAACAATTGCAAAGGAACACTGGCAATTAATGGCAACATGGCTTCTTCGCAATGTGGTATATAAATAACATGGTCTGCATGTTGTTTAATATGCTCATCACCTTCTGTGGCAATTGCAATTACCCTGCCTTTACGCGCACGTACTTCTTGAATATTACTGATTACTTTTTCGTAATTACTGTGCTGCGTAGCAATAATAACTACAGGCATTTCTTCATCAATTAAAGCAATTGGTCCGTGTTTCATTTCTGCAGCAGGATATCCTTCAGCATGTATATAACTAATTTCTTTTAATTTTAAAGCACCTTCTAACGCAATTGGAAAACCATACCCACGACCCAAGTACAAGGCATTTCTAGTGTTTTCAAACTCTTTAGCAATTTCTTTAATTTCATCATTTAGTTTTAATGCAGTTTCAACTTTTGCAGGAATAGTTTCTAACTCTATTAATAACTCACGTAAACGTTGTGTGCTCATTGCACCACGTTTTTGAGCAACTGATAATGCCATTAATATAAGTGCAGTTACTTGTGCAGTAAATGCTTTTGTAGATGCTACACCTATTTCTGGTCCTGCATGTGTATATGCTCCTGCATCTGTAATACGAGGAATTGATGACCCAACTACATTACAAACGCCAAAAATTGTTGCACCTTTACTTTTAGCAAGTTCTAATGCTGCTAAAGTATCTGCGGTTTCGCCACTTTGTGATATCGCTAT
Source organism: Bacteroidia bacterium (assembly GCA_018058165.1). GTDB lineage: Bacteria > Bacteroidota > Bacteroidia > UKL13-3 > UKL13-3 > UBA6183. The sequence goes on along the minus strand of JAGPCI010000020.1, from coordinate 9,837 downwards.
TACAAAATCAGTTTCATCTAATACCGGATTGCGGTATCTAAATTCTGATGCATATTCAACTTCAACAGGTATACGAGCAAAGTCTTCAAATAAATACTCGCCTACTAAACCTGCATGCCAACTGGTACCACATCCTACTATAATAATACGCTTTACGTTTTTTAATTTGTCTTCAAACAAATCAATACCAGCCATAGTAATAGTGCCATCGTTTATATGTGTTCTTCCTCTAAAGGAGTCTAATATTGAACGAGGTTGTTCATAAATCTCTTTTAGCATAAAGTGCTCAAAACCACCTTTTTCTATACTTTCTAAGTTAATTTCTAGTTCTTGTATATATGGTGTTTTGATGGTGTTATCTATCGTTTTAACGGTTAATTTATTGTTGTCAATAATTACCAATTCGCCATCGTTTAAGTAAATCACATTGCGTGTATACTCTACAATAGGTGTTGCATCACTAGCTATAAAATGTTCGTTTTCACCAATACCTACTACCATAGGGCTTCCTTTACGCGCACCAATTAAATAGTTTGGTTTACTTTTATCAAGTATAACTATTGCATAAGCACCTACAACTTGGGTTAGTGCCATACGAACAGCTTCTTCAAAACTAACTTTATTGTTTTTATGTACCTCTTCAATAAGATGAATAAGCACCTCGGTATCTGTATCACTTTTAAAAATATGACCGCGTTCTATCAATGCAATTTTAAGTGCATGATAGTTTTCGATAATACCATTATGAATGATTGCAAAATTGCCATCTTGTGAAAGATGAGGATGAGCATTTACATCATTGGGTACACCATGGGTAGCCCATCTTGTATGGCCCATTCCAGTATGTGCATGAGTATCTTTACCTATACTTTCATTTTCTAGGTCAATTACTTTTCCACTTTTTTTGTAAATGTTTAATTCGTTTTTTTCTGTTAAAAGCGCAACGCCTGAGCTATCATATCCGCGATACTCTAAACGTTTTAGTCCTTTAATGATAATTGGGTAGGCCTCGCGGTGACCTATATAAGCTACTATTCCACACATATGAAGTCAAATTTAATATAAATTTTCACTATTCATAATTATACTTTCTGTTTCAGAAGTTTTTTTTAATGTAACTAACAGTTTTTGGGTTTCTGTTAATAGCTCTTCAAACATTTTAAATGTTAATGATTGTTCGCTATCACTTAATGCTACCGTTGGGTTTGGATGAACTTCAATTAAAACACCATTAGCTCCAATGGCGGCAGCTGCAAGGCTGGCAGGTTTTACCCTACTTGCTGCACCAGTACCGTGGCTTGGGTCTATTATTATTGGTAAATGACTCAATTCTTTTATTATAGGTACAATTCCTAAATCAAGTACATTTCGGCTACTCGAATCAAAGCCACGAATACCTCGTTCGCATAAAATAACTTTCTCGTTGCCGCCACTTAAAATATATTCAGCAGCTAAAAGCCATTCGGCCGCCTTGCCCTGAAATCCTCGTTTTAGTAAGATGGGTTTGTTTATTTTTCCTAATTTATCAAGCAAGTAAAAGTTATGCATATTTCTGCTACCCACTTGCAACACGTCTGCATATTCCATAACCTCCTCAAGCAGGCTATAGTCTAAAATCTCTGTTACAACACTCATGTTGTATTTATCTGCAGCTTTACGTAATAATTGCAGCCCCTCTAATCCTAATCCTCTAAAACTATAAGGTGAGGTGCGTGGTTTGTATGCCCCACCTCTTAAAAACTTTACGCCTAATTTGCTTAAAAATTCGGCTGTAGTAAATATTTGTTCTTCGCTTTCAACAGAGCAAGGCCCAGCCATAATATTAAATACGTTACCACCAACTGGAATTTGATTAACCGAAAATTGGGTTTCATTTTTCCAAATATTTGATGCCAACTTGTATTTAGTCTCTATTTTGTAAAGATCTTCAATGCAAGCAAAATCTGGTAAGTTGTTAATGTAAGATTGCTTGGTAATTACAACTACGTTTTGTTGAGCAACAATATGGAATGCAATATTTTGTTGATTTAAATAATCAAACAAGCTTTGCTTATCAGCAACTGCACTATTAGGTTTTAATACTATAATCACGGTATTATTTTATAACAGTGTAAGTAAGTATTAGTTTTACTTTTTCTTGCCCAGGTATGCTCGTATCGGTATCCAAAATTGCTCTGTTTGCGGCTATATTGTAATCTTCGGGTACAAATAAATTTAAGCCGTAATTAACATCAACTTTGTTTTTGTTGTATGATGTAAGTAGCTGCTGTACATATCTATTTATATTAAAGGTATAAGTGCTAGTTGCGCTGTTAAACCTGCCACCGTAATAAGCTTCTGATTCGCTAAAATCTGCTATCATTTTTCTACTTCCATCAGCATTTGCATCCCATAAATTTAATCTTTCTGGTACGGCATATCCAACAGTATCTTTAACTGTAAAGAAAATACGTGCGCTATTTACCGCTATTTGATTGTTCTCTGCAATTTTTGACAGATTGGGAATTAAAATCCTTGTTTTTATTCCAGCGGCTGGTTGTAAATAACAAGTGGTTTGATGGATTCCATTATTGGCTCCTTGCAAACTTGCAGGTAAGTTAGTGTGTTTGTATTGATTGGTTTTAACCTCAGATGTTCCTGAGATTGGAAATTCATATTTTACTTGTTCTGCACCATTGGTGCAGTAAACAACTAAAGCAGTTTGGGGATTATCTGTTCTTAAATTAAAATAAGCAATTGCACCATCACCACTAGCCATTCCGTTTTGTTCGCTAGAAATCATAAAACCTTTAAAAGTCGATTTAAAAGTGGCTGATGAAGCAAATGAATCTATTGGAGTGGTTTTTAATTTATTGATAAATGCAGGGTCAGTAATATTAATACGCATTTGTGGTGCGTAACCAAGTCGTTTACCATTAACCTCTTCAATTACACTATCTGTTAAATTAAGTTTACCAGAGTAACTACCTAACTCCATTGGTGATGTTTGGTAGTTTCTGTTCGAATAAAAGTACTCGTTTAACGAAGTAGGCAGATCTTCTGTAATTTCGTATACTTTAAATGTTTGATCTGTATTTTTACCATATATAGCCGATTCTCCTGCATATCTTAATTGCAAAACCACTGAATCGATGGTTTGGTTTGCAAACGAAAAACCTGCTACTGGATATAAAAATTGTGTTACTATGTTAGTGGTGGTAATACCCATTATTGGGTCGTTAATTTGCCCCAACATGTAATACGATAAAAAGCGAGTATCCACACTATCAGCTTTTGTGCTATAGGTTATTACTTCAAATGTATCTGTTACTTGAACATCAAAACCGCTTCTGTCGCCAATAACGTCAGAACCAATTTCGTTGTTTTCTTTTTTGCAAGATGAATTTATTAGAACTGCTATTGCTAAAAGCAAGTAGGCATGGTTTTTAATTCTGTCTTTCCAATAAATTATCATACAGCTTAATATAGTCTTCTACGTAACCTTCTTCTTCGTTGTGATTTAAAACTACTTTTCCTTTTTGTTTTTTGATAAAACTAGCCACTTCAGGGTCAATCTCATCACTACATTTTACTACTGCATCAGCATGTGTAATTGCCGATTTGTATAAACCCGTACAAGAAGAATCAAGCGATGACATTTGTTTGTTGTCAATTGTATTTAAGCTTGCTTTACGTGCAAAATCTTTGCCTAAGCTACACTCAAATTGATTTTCGAACACACTAAATACCACTTTTGCATTTTTAAATACAGGCTCGTCTTTGTAAATGGTTTTTAAATATAAAGGAATCAAACCAGTCATCCAGCCTTGGCAATGGATAATATCGGGCTGCCAACCTAATTTTTTCACCGTTTCTAACGCTCCTTTACAAAAGAATATTGTACGCTCGTCATTATCACCAAAAAAATCATTGTTTTCGTCAGTGTATACAAACTTACGATGGAAATAATCCTCGTTGTCTAAAAAGTAAACCTGCATTTTAGCTTCTGGCAATGACGCTACTTTAATGGTTAACGGATTATCGTTATCATCAATAGTAATGTTAATACCCGATAACCTTACTACTTCGTGCAAGCGGTTTCTTCGTTCGTTAATACAGCCGTAACGGGGCATTAATACCCTTATTTCGTTATCTTTTTCTTGAATGGCCTGAGGTAATCGTCTGGCTAACTCCGCAACTGTACTTACTTTTAAATAGGGACTCATTTCTGATGAAATGAACAAAATTTTCTTCTTTGCCATGATGGATGTGCTTAAAAAAGTTCACAAAAATATATAAAATTTATAGAAAAATACTAATATACCGCCCAAATAATTTACTAAATTAACCTAAACAACACATAATTAGCGCCCTAGATGTTTATAATAAAATCAATTGCCTTATTAAAGCAACATATAGCTGAGCAACGTACTAAATTAAACGAAATTGGCTTTGTGCCAACTATGGGTGCATTACATCAAGGACACCTAAATTTAATTGCTGATTCAAAACGAAAAAATTGCTACACAGTATGCAGTATTTATGTTAATCCAACACAATTTAATAACCTCGAAGACTTTGAAAAATACCCCAGCACAATTGAACAAGATATAACAAAATTAACTGATTCTGGTTGCGATTTACTTTTTTTACCTAGCAGTGACGAGATGTACGGTGATGATGTGGTTGCAGATAGGTTTGATTTTGGCTTAGTAACAAATAGCTATGAGGGAGCTTTACGTCCAGGACATTTTAATGGAGTAATTACAATTGTTAGTAAACTGTTTGATGCTGTTTTGCCACAGCAAGTGTTTTTTGGGCAAAAAGATTTGCAACAATGTATGGTGGTAAAACATTTAATTAGTGAAAAATATCCATCCATTAAAATTAATATAATAAATACAACACGCGAGTTAAGTGGCTTAGCCATGAGTTCGAGAAATGTTAGGTTGAGTAGTTTGCAAAAAGATATTGCAGTAAATATTAGTAAAGCACTATTTTTTATAAAACAACAATTAGTTACTGGAGTAAAAGTTTTTGATGCAATTGAACAAGCCAAAAGGCAGTTTTTAGCCAATAGTGAACTTGAGTTGGAATACTTAGCAGTAGTTGATGTAGATACCATGCAGGAAGCGCATCAGATAAACAATCTAAAAACATATGCAGCTATTATTGCATGCAAGTGTGGCAATATTAGGCTTATCGACAATGTATTGTTAACTAACTTTTAAAAAAAATTACTTTACTTTGATGCAATGCGTAAGCAAGATGAATTTTTAGTAGAAGCCGAAAAATTTGCGTTTAATCGCGAACATCGTAACCGTATGCAATTAAATGTGCACAGTTACGAAAGTGCATTTGTACATGCTAAAAAACAATTTGCTAACTTAGAATTAGCACGAGATAGGGCAGCTTATTTTAAATGGAAGGTTACCGAAAATTTAGATAAGTATTTAATCGAGTTTGAATCGAATGTGATTCGTAAAGGCGGTAAAGTACTTTGGGCAGATGATGCTAAAGGTGCATTAGCCGAAATTGAAATGGTTTTAAATAAGTTAAATACGCAATTGGTTGTTAAATCGCAAAGCACTATTACAAACGAAATTGGTTTAAACACTTTTTTACGTGCAAAGGGTATTGATGTAGTTGAAACAAGCGTAGGCGAATATATTAATGATGTAGCTAACGAACAGCCTTACCACACGGTAACTCCGGCTATGCATAAAACCAAGCTCGAAATAACTCAATTACTTAATGATAAAATAAGCACATCAATTGATGCAGACCCTCAGGAAATAATTGCAGATATTGATGCAGCCCTTCGCGGAAAAATTAACAAAGCTAATGTGGCCATCACTGGGGCCAATTTTTTAATTGCTGATTCGGGTATGGTTGCAATTGCTGAAAATGATGGAAGTGCGCGTTTGTGCACCTCTGTGCCGCAAGCATTAATAATAGTTGGTGGTATCGAAAAGGTTATACCCAGTATTAATGATGTGGATTTGTTTTTTAGCTTATTTAGCACCTATAGCAGCGGACAAAAACTGTCAACTTATAATTCTATTATTGGTCCTAAACCTGCCACTGAAGTTGATGGTCCAAAAGAATTTTATGTAGTTTTGGTTGATAATGGCAGAAGTAATATCCTGGCTCAGCACGACCAAAGGGAAGCCTTAGGATGTATTAGCTGTGGCGCATGTTCTAATGTTTGTCCTGTTTTTCAGAATATAGGCGGCCATGCTTATGGTGGAAGTAACAAAGGCCCAATAGGAGCTGTTTGGGCGCAACATCAGTTTGGTATTGATGAATTTAAACATTTAAGCTATGCAAGCCCTATTTGTGGTAAGTGTACCGAAGTGTGCCCTGTTAAAATTAATATTCATAATCATTTATTGCATAACCGAAAAGATGTAGTACATCAAGGTCATGTAAAAAATGGAGAAAAATTGATTTGGTATAGTTGGAAAAAATTTATGCTTAGTCGTAAAAATTTAAATAAAAGCAGTTCGATAAAAGCATTTATGCTTAAGCAGTTTTTTAAAACAGAATGGGGCGAAAGGCGAGAGTTTCCTAAGTTGGCAGATAAATCATTTAATCAACTTTGGCGCGAAAGATTTGGGCAGTAAAATGCGAGACTAATTGGCCTCGCTTTTTTGTTAATTTATTATTCAATATTTATTAGTGGGCGAAATCAATTCTTATAAGCCCATTATGTAATCATACAAGTTTTAACCCAAATTACGCATTGTAAATGCATAATCGATAAAGAAATTGTAAATCAGTTTTATGCAAAACTGCTAACATTTTCTTTGCCGAGGCTTCGGCACGGGATTAACCCAACTAAATCAAGTAGTTCAATTTTTCAAATCTTCTATTGATTAATTTGGGTTTAACATCATTCTTGATAACCCATAAACAAAAAACGCCCTCGAATTTCGAGGGCGTTTTTGATATTATATTTTAAAATTAATTAGAAATCTCTACGTCTGCCGCTACCTTCGGTACGTCTGCGTGCTCCGCTAAAGTTGCTATCACCACCACGTGAGCCGCGGTCGCCTTCGCTACTTGTGCGTCTTCTTTCGCCACCTCCAGTGCTTCCGCCACGTGATGATCCACCATCTCTATCACCGCCATAGCTTCTTCCACCTCTATCGCCACCTCTATCTCCACCATAGCTTCTTCCACCGCGATCACCGCCTCTATCTCCACCATATCCACCACGTGAACCGCCTCTATCACCACCATAGCTTCTTCCGCCTCTATCACCACCTCTGTCTCCACCGTAGCTTCTTCCACCGCGATCGCCACCACTACGTGAGCGTCCGCCTGCGTTATCATTACCACTAATTTCTACACGAACTGGGCGACCTTCGTACTCGCTACCATGTAAGGTGCTCATAACTTTTTCTACCTGCTCTGCATCTACATTGATAAATGAATAAACTCCTTTTACATCTACACGATAAATGTTAGCATTAGGAATTTCAGTTACTTTAGAAACAAAATCTTTTAACGAACCTACATTTAAGCCGTCTTTTTGACCAATGCTAACAAATAAACGAGTTCCTTGAGAAGAACCATAAGTTTCGTTACCACCACCATCATTTCTTGCACCAGCTGCGCCACGTTCTGCAACGTTTAAGTCTGGTCCATTCATATACTCGGCACTAAATCTACGAAGTTCTAACGAAAGCATTTTTTTCATTAATTCTTCTTTGTCTAGCTCCAATAATGGTTTTAGGTGCTTTTCTACCACGTCATCAAAAAATGTTTCTTCAATTTCTGTTGAGTTAATGGTATCAATAAAGGCCAACAATTTTTTATCGCGCACTTCCATTGCCGAAGGAATCATTATGCGGTTAAATTTAATGTTGGTTAATTTTTCTATTTCACGTAAGCGGTAAAATTCACGAACATTTAATAAGGCAATTGATGTACCTAATTTACCTGCACGAGCTGTACGGCCACTACGGTGTGTATAGTTTTCAATATCATCTGGCAAATGGTAATGTATTACGTGGGTTAAATCACTCACATCAATACCACGTGCTGCCACGTCAGTTGCTAATAATATTTTGATGGCTTTATGACGAAAACGGTTCATTACCTTTTCGCGTTGGCCTTGACTTAAATCGCCATGTAAACAATCTGCATTGTATCCATCACGAACTAACTTGTCGCTTATATCTTGAGTTTCGTGTTTTGTAGTACAAAAAATAATGCCGTAAAAACTTTCGTTATTAAAATCTAAAATACGCTTAAATGCAGCATATTTATCTTTGGCATGAACTACAGCGTACTCGTGCGCAATGTTTGCGTTGCTTGAGTTTGCTTTACCTACACTAATTTCCACCGGATTTTTCATGTATTGGTTTGCAATGCTGCGTATTTCTTTAGGCATAGTAGCACTAAATAAACATACACGTTTTTCGTCAGGTGTTACAGATAAGATACCTTCAATATCTTCTCTAAAACCCATGTTAAGCATTTCGTCTGCTTCATCAAGCACAACGTAGTTAATACTTTTAATGTTAACGGCCCTACGGCTCATTAAATCAATAAGTCTTCCAGGGGTTGCAACAATAATTTGTGCTCCTCTGCGTAAATCTTCAATTTGGCCGTTGATGCTGGCTCCACCGTATACTGATACGATACGAACACCTTGCATGTGCTTGCTGTAAGTGGTTAAATCGCGACTAATTTGCATACAAAGTTCGCGAGTTGGGCAAATAATTAAAGCCTGTGTTTGCTTGGCGTTAAAATCTACTAGTTGTAATAGTGGTAAGCCGAATGCGGCAGTTTTTCCTGTACCGGTTTGGGCTAACCCTAAAATGTCTCTTTCGTTCTCTAAAAAAACAGGAATGGACTTTTCCTGAATGGGGGTAGGATTTTCAAACCCCATTTCTGTGATAGCGCTTAAAACGGACGCGTTTAAGCCTAGATCGATAAATGTTGTCAATGTACGATTTTTTGTTAAATGAGGCGCAAAGATATGCAAATATTTAACAGTTAGTGTTTTTTTGTCAAAACAATTTTATATCATCTTGTAAGAATAGTAGCAATACCCCTTTAAAATCCATACTTTTGTAGTTGTTATGAATATCAAAGAAATTTTAAACAACCGCATATTGATTTTAGATGGTGCAATGGGCACCATGATACAACGCTATACTTTAACTGAAGAAGATTTTAGAGATGAGTCGTTAGCAAATCATACCAAACCATTAAAAGGCAACAACGATTTGTTATCGTTTACAAGGCCAGATATTATTAAAGCAATACATGCCCAATATTTTGATGCAGGGGCTGATATTATTGAAACAAATACATTTAGTGGTACTACTATTGCCCAGTCAGATTATGAGCTAGGTGAAGATGTAGTTTGGAAAATTAATTACCAATCGGCAAAAATTGCACGCGAAGTCGCAGATGAATATACCGCAAAAAATCCTGATAAACCAAGGTTTGTTGCAGGTGCTATGGGTCCAACAAATCGTACAGCTTCATTAAGCCCTGATGTAAACGACCCTGGTTTTAGAGCAATTACTTTTGATCAATTGGTAGCTGCATACAAATACCAGGTTAAAGGTTTGATAGAAGGTGGTGTAGATTTGCTTTTGGTTGAAACTATTTTTGATACCCTTAATGCCAAAGCTGCTTTGTATGCAATTGATGAATACATGGAAGAGACTGGAAAAAGTTATCCAATTATGGTAAGCGGTACAATTACTGATGCATCGGGTCGCACATTAAGCGGACAAACAACTGAAGCATTTTTAATATCGATGCAACATGCACCATTATTAAGCGTAGGTTTAAATTGTGCATTAGGCGCAAGTGCTTTGCGCCCATATTTGC
>JAGPCI010000193.1 GCA_018058165.1 Bacteroidia bacterium | reverse complement strand
CGCACAAAATTACAACGCGCAAAATGACTTCTGATAAATACATGAAACGTGGTGTATCTTCTCAAAAAGAGGATGTTCACGCTGCAATTAAAAACATTGACAAGGGTTTATTTCCTCAAGCATTTTGCAAAATTGTACCCGATTTTTTAGGTAATGATGATGCTTATTGCAACCTCATGCATGCAGATGGTGCTGGTACAAAAAGTAGTTTAGCCTATTTATATTGGAAAGAAACAGGCGATTTAAGTGTTTGGAAAGGCATTGCGCAGGATGCGATTGTGATGAACACAAACGACCTTTTAGCTTCTGGTGTTTATCAAGATATTTTAATATCGAGCACAATTGGTCGCAATAAAAATTTAATTTCCGGTGAAGTAATTCAAACCATAATTGAAGGCACCGAAGAGTTTATTGAAATGCTTAGAAATTATGGCGTTAATATTCACTCAACAGGTGGCGAAACTGCCGATGTGGGTGATTTAGTGCGTACGATTATTGTAGATAGTACCGTAACTGCGAGAGCAAAACGCAGCAATATAATTGATAATAAAAATATTAAAACCGGTAATGTAATTGTAGGATTTGCAAGTTTTGGACAAACTAATTACGAAAAAGAATACAATGCCGGTATGGGAAGCAATGGACTTACAATGGCTAGGCATGATGTGCTTTCTGCGCATTACAAAAATACTAAAGAAAGTTACGACCAATTAGTGCCAGATGATTTGGTTTATACTGGCGGATTAAAATTAACCGACCAAGTAGAAGGACATCCGCTAAATGTGGGCAAAATGATTTTATCGCCAACACGTACTTTTTCGCCAATTATTAAACAAGTATTTGATCATTTCTTTAACGAAATCAATGGCATGATACATTGTACTGGAGGCGCTCATACCAAGGTTTTACATTATACCAACGGATTACGTTTTGTTAAAGATAATTTGTTTGCTACACCACCTTTATTTGAAATGATACAGACACAAAGTGGCAGCACTTGGCACGAAATGTACAAGGTATTTAACATGGGCAGTTTGCTAGAGTTTTATGTTGATGAAAAAACTGCAACAGGTTTAATTCAACTTGCAAACTCATTTGGTATTGATGCACAAGTAATTGGATATGTAGATGCCGCTGATAAAAAAGAAGTGATAATAAAAAGCGCCCACGGAGAGTTTGTTTACTAATAATCTGATGTTTAAGTTTAAAAAAGCAGCATAAAATAATGCTATTTTCTTAGTTGTAATTCCTTATCTTGCGGCCTGTTTTTAACTTTTTATATATGAAGGTATTAGTAACAGGAGGTTCGGGGTTTATAGGCTCGCATACAGTGGTAGAACTGCAACAAGCAGGATACGATGTTGTAGCCATTGATAATTTCGAAAACTCTAGTCCACAAGTAGTAGATAACATTAAAACAATTACGGGTAAATCTTTTGATTTTATTGAGGCTGATATTCGCGATAAAAAGGCGCTTGATGCCGTATTTATCAAACACCCAAATATTGAAGCTGTAATACATTTTGCAGCATATAAAGCCGTTGGCGAATCGGTTGAAAAACCTTTGGCCTACTACGAAAACAATGTTGGTGGAACTGTTAATTTGGTAGAAGCTATGCAAAAACATGGCGTACAAAACATCGTATTTTCATCTAGTTGTACCGTTTATGGCGATGTGAGTGCAGATGTGCTTCCTATTACCGAAAACTCGCCAGTTGTTAAAGCAAATTCGCCCTATGGTAATACAAAAAAAATATGCGAAGAATTATTGTTTGATGTATCAAAATCATCAACCACAAAAATTGTAGCGCTGCGTTATTTTAACCCAATTGGCGCACACGATACTGCCTTAATTGGTGAGTTGCCAAATGGAGTTCCTAGTAACTTAATACCATTTGTAACGCAAACTGCCATTGGCATACGCGAAAAACTAACCGTATTTGGTGATGATTATCCAACACGTGATGGCAGTTGCATTAGAGATTTTATACATGTAGTTGATTTGGCTAAAGCTCACGTAAAAGCAATTGAGTTTTTAAAGAAAAACAACAACCAATACTCGGTTTTTAACATTGGTACCGGAACAGGAAATACCGTTCTTGAAGCCATTAAGGCTTTTGAAAAAGTAAGCGGCAAAAAGTTAAATTATGTTATTGGACCACGCAGAGAAGGCGATGTTGTACAAATTTACGCATCGTGCGATAAAGCAATTAACGAGTTGGGATGGAAAGCAGAAAGAAGCTTAGAAAACTCACTAGAAACAGCTTGGAAATGGGAATTGCACTTAGCTGAAAAAGCAAAATCAACTAACTAATTTTAAACCCACAAAAACATCAGTGTAAGCTGAAAAAGACTTTTGAATAGTATGACAAAAAAGAAAATTTTAATTACCGGAGGAGCTGGATTTATTGGATCTCATGTGGTGCGATTGTTTGTAAACAAATACCCAGATTACCACATTTACAATTTAGATAAATTAACTTATGCAGGTAATCTTAAAAACATTACTGATATAGAAAATGCACCAAACTATACCTTTTTAAAAGCAGATTTAGTTGATGCTGCCGCAATAAATGGATTGTTTGATAAATATGGTTTTACAGATGTAATACACTTGGCAGCCGAAAGCCATGTAGATAGAAGTATTACCAATCCGCTTGAGTTTGTTATGACAAATGTAGTGGGAACGGTTAATTTGCTTAATGCTGCAAAAGCATCGTGGAAAGACAACATGGATGATAAGTTATTTTACCATGTATCAACTGATGAAGTTTATGGTAGTTTGCATGATGGCGGTTTCTTTTTAGAAACTACTGCCTACGACCCACAAAGCCCATACAGTGCAAGTAAAGCAGCGAGTGATCACTTTGTGCGTGCTTACCATAATACTTATAAAATTCGTATTGTACTAAGCAATTGTTCAAACAATTATGGCCCAAATCAATTTCCAGAAAAACTAGTTCCGTTGTTTATTAATAATATTAGAAACAATAAGCCATTACCAGTATACGGAAAAGGCGAAAACGTGCGCGATTGGCTTTACGTAGTTGACCATGCACGTGCTATTGATGATGTTTTTCATAAAGGAAAAGTTGGCGAAACATACAATATTGGCGGCTTTAACGAGTGGACCAACCTTGACTTGATTAAAGTAATTTGCAAGGCGATGGACAAACGCTTGGGTAGAGCTGAAGGTGAATCAGAAAAACTAATTTCTTATGTAACCGACCGTGCTGGACACGATTTACGTTATGCCATTGATGCCAATAAAATAATGAATGAATTGGGTTGGAAACCTTCGCTTCAATTTGAAGAAGGCATTGAAAAAACAATTGATTGGTACATGAATAATCAACAATGGATGGATGAAGTAACCAGTGGCGATTACCAAAATTATTATAATACACTTTACGCAAATAGATAATTATTTATGAAAGGAATAATACTTGCCGGAGGAAGCGGCACACGTTTACATCCATTAACACTTGCAGTAAGCAAACAGTTAATGCCCGTTTACGATAAACCCATGATTTATTATCCGCTATCGGTATTAATGTTGGCTGGTATAAACGAAGTTTTAATTATATCAACACCGCATGATTTACCTGGCTTTAAAAAACTATTAGGCGATGGTAGCCAAATTGGTTGTAAGTTTGAATATGCCGAACAGCCTAGCCCAGATGGTTTGGCCCAAGCTTTTATTATTGGCGAAAAATTTATTGGCAACGAAAAAGTTGCTTTAGTTTTAGGTGATAATATATTTTTTAGCGCAGGCTTAAGTCAATTATTAAAAGAAAATAACGACCCCGATGGTGGAGTTGTTTTTGCTTATCATGTAAACGACCCTGAGCGATATGGTGTAGTAGAGTTTGATGAGGAAATGAACGCATTAAGTATTGAAGAAAAACCTATAGAACCAAAATCGAATTATGCGGTACCGGGTTTATATTTTTACGATAATGAAGTTGTAAATATTGCAAAAAACATTAAGCCATCACCACGTGGTGAATTAGAAATTACAGATGTAAACCGTGTTTATCTTGAACGCAAGAAACTAAAAGTTGGTGTGCTAAAACGTGGCACTGCTTGGTTAGATACAGGCACATTTGCATCATTAATGCAAGCTGGCCAATTTGTACAAGTATTAGAAGAACGCCAAGGTTTAAAAGTAGGTTGTATTGAAGAAATAGCCTACAAAAATGGCTGGATTAATGAAGAACAATTAAAGGTAGAAGCCAATAAACTACTAAAAAGTGGTTACGGACAATACTTAATGAATTTGATAAAAAAGAAGTAAGACATGAACGAGCAGCACGAAGCATTAAAAAAATTCAGTTACCAGATTGAATACGCTATAAATAATTACAAACAGCATGGCTTAAAGGCTACCGACTATAACAATATTGTTATTGCAGGTCTAGGCGGAAGTGGTATTGGTGGACAAATAGCTAAAGCGTTTTTTCAATATGATATAACTGTACCCATTAATTGCGTAGCCGATTATAAACTACCGGCTTATGTTAATAACAAAACACTAGTAATAACCGCCTCATACAGTGGAAATACAGAAGAAACAATTGCTATTTTTAATGAGGCACAAACTTTAGGTTGCAAAATATTAGCATTGTCAACTGGTGGAAAATTACACGAATTAGCAACAAGCACAAACACTTATTTGCTTCCAATAGAAACTGGCTTTCAACCGCGAATGGCACTTGGTTTTTCGTTAACTTATTTAATATTGTTAATTGGCGAATTAATTGGTAAGGACTATAAAGAGGAACTAACTGAAATTGCTAACACAGTTTCCAACTCGGAAAATTACCACCAAGAAGCCGATATATTATTTCATGAAATTCGCTCACGCATAAAAAGCAAATTTGTGGTATTGGCAGATGGTATTATGGAACCAATTGCGGTAAGGTTTGCGCAACAAATTCAAGAAAATGCAAAACACGAGTGTTTTGTAAACGTAGTGCCAGAAATGACACATAATGTAATTGAAACCTATTACAATACTTTAGATACGGTATTTTTTATCTTAAACTCATACACTAACGAACGTGTAGATATGCGTTTT
>JAGPCI010000192.1 GCA_018058165.1 Bacteroidia bacterium | reverse complement strand
ACTAAATGTATAAGTTAACTAAATTATTTATTGGCACACTGCTAACATTAGCATCTACAAGTGTTTTTGCACAAATTGATTCGTTGGTTTTAAAAGAAGCTACCATTAAAAGTAATCGAATTGAAATCCGCTTAAGTCCATCAGAAATTATAACCATTGCAAAAATTAGCCAGCTACCAGGAACTGTTGCTGCAAACTGGTTAGCTACAGTTAGCGGGGTTGATGTTAGGCAACGTGGCCCAGAAGGTGTGCAAGCAGATATTAGTATTAGGGGCGGTTCTTTTGATCAAACATTGTTATTGCTAAACGGATTAAAACTTAGCGACCCACAAACTGGTCATCATCAATTTAATTTACCCATTACAAACGAAGCGCTAGAACAAATTGAAGTTATTAAAACAACTGCATCGCGCAAATATGGTATAAATGCATTAAGCGGAGCCATAAATTTAGTAACCAAAGTGCCCGAAAAAAACATGGTATATTTTGGCGTTTTTGGTGGCGATTTTAATTTATTAGGTTTAAAAGCTGGCGCAGCAATTCATTATAAAAATGTTGGACAACATGTTTCGTTTAGCAGATCATCATCAACTGGATATTTACCCAATACCGATTTTAAAACCACCAATTTATTCTATCAAGCTACTGCCAAATATAAAAAATCAACCATAAACCTTACCGCTGGCCATACTGATAGAACCTTTGGTGCACGCAGTTTTTATGTAGCTAACTCCAACGAGTTTGAAAGTATACAAACAAGTTTTGCTGGCCTACAACACGAAGTAAAACTTAGCCGAATTAAAATAAAAACCCAAGCATACTATCGCTATAACCAAGATCATTATGTTTATATTAGATCAAATCCATCAGTATTTCAAAACTACCATTATTCTCATGCAGCAGGAGCCGAAATTCATGCAACATACCAATCAAAAATTGGTGAAACTGGAGTTGGTGTTGATAGCCGATTTGAAAGGTTAAAAAGCACCAATTTAGGCGAACGTGAGCGCGATATTTTTGGATTATTTTTAGAACATAAATTCTCCTTGTTAACCAATAAACTTAACATCACCCCAGGTGTATATTTAAACCAATATACTGGCAATAACAGTGCGTTTTTTCCTGGTGTAGATGTTCGTTATCAAATGCATAAAAAATGGATACTTTTTGCATCGGCAGATCAAGGCATGCGCTTACCCACTTTTACCGATTTGTATTATAATGGCCCATCAAATATTGGTAATGCATTGTTAGTACCAGAGCAAGCAACATCAACAGAAATTGGTGCTAAGTTTATCAGCAAAAATATATTTATGTCTGCTGCACTTTTTCAGCGCAAGTCAAATAATTTAATTGATTGGGCCCGAACAGATACATCACAAAAGTGGCAACCTAAAAACTTAAATAAGGTAAATTTATTAGGGTTTGAAACCAACATCAACCTACAACTAAATGGTTTTTTAAATAAAATTGAAGCTGGCTATACCTACATTAATGCAAATATTTTGGCTAGTGATAACTACCAAAGCAGATATACTTTATCAAATATTAAGCACCATGCAATAGGAATAATTCACATTAAGTGGCATAAAAACATTACACAAACCGTTAGTGTAAGGCACATAAACAGGCTAGCAATGCCAGATTATACCTTGTTTGACACAAAACTAATTTACCGCAAAAAACAAGTATCCGTATTTGCAGAAGTTTTAAACCTATTTAACACCAATTACTTAGAAACAGGATTTGTGCAAATGCCCGGCAGGTGGTTTAAAGTTGGGTTTGATATAAAATTGAATTTTAGAGATTTTTAAGTTTGAGTAGCTTAAATGAATAGTATTGTTATTTTTGCTTGATTTTTAAGTTAACAAAATAATATAAAATATATATTGATATGGCAGAAGTAATACGCATGCCCAAAATGAGTGATACCATGACAGAGGGTGTTATTGTATCTTGGTTAAAACAAGTGGGCGATGATATTAAACCCGGTGATATTTTGGCTGAGGTGGAAACCGATAAGGCTACAATGGAGTTAGAAAATTACGTAAAAGGCACTTTGTTACACATTGGTATTCCGGCTGGTGGAAGCGTTCCTGTTGATGCACTTATTGGAATAGTTGGAAAAAAGGGTGAGGATATTACCGCATTATTAAATGATACTCCTGCACCTGCAAAAGCTGCTGAAGTAAAAGAAGAGCCAAAAGCAGAATCGAAACCAGATACTTCAACAACGGTTCCTTCAACTTCAACACCTGCTGCTAATACTGATTCAAGAATTAAAGCATCACCTTTGGCTAAAAAAATAGCTGATGATAAAGGCATCGATATTGCTAACGTAAGTGGTAGCGGTGATGGTGGACGTATTGTTAAGCGTGATGTTGAAACTTATACCCCGGCTGCAAAAGGTGATGCAAAACAAAGCATTACTTTACCTACGGTAGTTGGCACCGAAAGTTACGATGAAGTACCAGTTTCGCAAATGCGCAAGGTAATTGCACGCAGATTAAGCGAAAGCAAACATACAGCACCACACTTCTATTTAACCATGAGCATTAACATGGATAAGGTAATAGAAGCGCGTAAAGTTATGTTGGAGTACAGCCCAGTTAAAATATCTGTAAACGATATTATTATTAAAGCTGTAGCTGCATCGTTACGTAAAAATCCTGCTGCAAACTCTAGCTGGTTAGGCGATAAAATTAGGTACAACCACCACATTAATATTGGTGTAGCTGTAGCAATTGAAGATGGTTTAATTGTGCCTGTAGTAAAATTTGCAGATGGCAAAAGTTTATCCCACATAAGTGCTGAAGTAAAAGAGTTAGCAGAAAAAGCTAAAACTAAAAAACTTCAACCAAACGAATTTGAAGGAAATACCTTTACCATTTCTAACCTTGGCATGTTTGGTATTGATGAGTTTACTGCCATTATTAACCCACCTGATGCATGTATATTAGCCGTTGGTGCAGCTAAAGAAACCGTAATAGTAGAAAACGGACAAATGAAAATTGGCCAAGTAATGAAAGTTACTTTAAGCTGTGATCATCGTGTAGTGGATGGTGCTGTTGGTTCTGCATTCTTAAAAACTTTGAAAGAGTTATTAGAAAACCCGGTTAAACTTTTAGTATAACACTAAAATATTTATAGTATTAAAAGCCATGTTGTTTTTGCAGCATGGCTTTTTAAGTTAAGTAGAAAACTTACAATTGGCTTAAATTTACATTTTAAATTACTGATAAATAAGCCGCAATAAAAATATTTTGCATTCTGAAAAATATTTTTACCTTGCAAACGGAAATTCTTCCATCGCACAAACACTTTCTGCTGTAATCAATATGATTAATACAGAAAACAGTGTTAGGCAAACAATCAAACAAAATCTTATTTAATTTTAAATTTTTTTGATACATAATTCTACTACGTTACCCGAAATAATTATTTTGGAGTTACGCAATGTGGCGAAATAGCAATACATGCCAGATGTTAAAACTACTTTCAATACAGCATTAATAAATATAAAAGTAAGCGCAGTTACTATAACTAATAAAAATGAACGATATTACGAATAACACTGGTGCAGATGATGCACCTAAAAAGAGAAAAGGAAGACCTAAAAAAGTCGATAGTAAAACAGTAAACGAAGAACAAATGATGGACAATTCATCA
The DNA here is from genome assembly GCA_018058165.1 of Bacteroidia bacterium. GTDB lineage: Bacteria > Bacteroidota > Bacteroidia > UKL13-3 > UKL13-3 > UBA6183. Next base: position 1,440 of record JAGPCI010000192.1, on the reverse strand, counting down.
GATAGTTTACTTGAAGATTTAGATTTTACACCACCTGTGGTAGTTGAGGAAAAAAAAGAAGAAACTCAAGCAGCTCAACCTGAAGTTGAAAAACAACAAGCGCCTGAAAATAATGTTGAGGAAACTCAGGATAATAATCAGCAATCAAACAATAACCCAACCGAACAAACTAACCAGCAAAATAACCCTAATGCGGGTAACAACAACTGGAAAGAAAAACGCAATAACGAACGCAACGAACGTAATGAGCGTATACAACAACAACAAGCTTTATTGCAAGAGTTAGAAGGTATAGTAAGCAGTGAAGGTGTGCTTGAAACCATGCTTGATGGTTACGGTTTTTTACGCTCTAGCGATTATAATTACCAAACTTCGCCTGATGATATTTATGTATCACCATCGCAAATAAAATTATTGGGTTTAAAAACTGGTGATACAGTTAGAGGTAGTATTCGCCCTCCTAAAGAAGGCGAAAAATACTTTGCTTTAATAAAAGTAGAAAGTGTTAACGGACGCAGTGCTGCCGAGATAAGAGACCGTGTAGCATTTGAACATTTAACACCTTTATTTCCTGATGAGAAATTAAACTTATCAAAAAATTCTGTTTCATACTCAACCCGTATTATAGATTTAATTGCACCAATTGGTAAAGGTCAGCGTGGTTTAATAGTGGCACAACCTAAAACAGGTAAAACCATTTTATTAAAAGATATTGCCAATGCCATTGCAAAAAATCATCCTGAGGTATATTTAATAATTTTATTAATTGATGAGCGCCCAGAAGAGGTTACAGATATGCAACGAAGCGTACGTGCCGAAGTGGTAGCTAGTACTTTTGATGAACCTGCAGAAAAACACGTTAAGCTTGCTAATATTGTTTTAGAAAAAGCAAAACGTATGACCGAGTGTGGACATGATGTAGTAATTTTATTAGATTCTATTACCCGTATGGCACGTGCTTTTAATACCGTTCAGCCGGCATCTGGTAAAATATTATCGGGTGGTGTTGATGCAAATGCATTACACAAACCAAAACGCTTTTTTGGTGCTGCACGTAAAATAGAAAATGGGGGCTCGTTAACCATTATTGCTACTGCATTAACAGAAACAGGTAGTAAAATGGATGAGGTAATTTTTGAAGAGTTTAAAGGTACCGGTAACATGGAACTTCAACTTGATAGACGATTGGCCAACAAACGTATTTACCCTGCAATAGATATTGTGGCAAGTAGTACCAGACGTGAAGATTTATTGATGGACAAACCAACTTTGCAACGTGTGTGGGTATTGCGTAACCACATTGCAGATATGAACGCTGAAGAGGCTATGAATGTATTATTAAAAAACATGAAAAATACCAATAGCAACGAAGAGTTTTTGGCATCAATGAATGGATAACTTTTAGTTATAAATAAGTAAAGTAAAAATGAGTTTTAAACA
>JAGPCI010000191.1 GCA_018058165.1 Bacteroidia bacterium | reverse complement strand
TTTGAGTATCATCTAAGTTACCAATAAAGGTTAGTTTGCGATTTATTATTGTTTCATTGGTTACTTCATCCACATGCAGGGTAACATTAATATCTACTTCTTTTAAATCCCACTTTTTATGATTGGTATACATACGTAAAGTTATTAAAGTACACGAAGCCAAAGATGCCACCAATAATTCCTTTGGGTTTAAACCTAAATCTAATCCACCTAATGCCATTGGTTCATCTGCTAATATGGTATTGCCAGTTTCTGATGTTACAGTAACTTTATATAAATCGTTTTTAATGTTTGCAGTAATATTTGCCATAGTATTATTAATTTTAGCTTTAAAACCTAAATGATACGCCAATTTAAGTTATTTTTTTTGATTTGGCTTTGACTGTTGATATTAAGCCACACTAGACAGTATTTTTGTTAGGCCAATATTAAATAAATGAGTTCATTTTTTAACTATTATAAGCGCACATTTATTAAAATTAGCTTATCATTTTAATCCGTTAGGAGATTAAAATCAAATAAATACATTTGTATTTCAAATCATAAAACATGAAATACAAACTATTAATTTTATTGGGCGTATTCGCCCTAGCGTCATGCAGTCAAAAACAGTTTTCATTCAGAAAAACCATTAAAGTTAACCAACACGAACAAGTTAAACTTGAGAAAAAAAGTGTTGAAAAATCTGAAGATGTTGCACTCGAAAACATTGAAACCCTCCCCACTACTTCAGCTATCATTGATGAATCTGCATCTCAAAAAGATGTAATCGCAATGCCTACAGATGAAGTATTATCAGCAGAATTAAATCCTAGTTACGAAACAACATTAACTCCTTTTGTAGAAAAAAATCAACCAAACGACAAGGTTTCTAAAGAAAAAACTACACCATCAAAGATTACAAAACTAAATAAAAAGACCAGCGGTGACGGATCAACATCAGCCATCCTTGGATTTATTTTTGGACTTGTTGGTTTTTTAGGAATTTTTGTTGGGCTAGGTTTCTTATCCCTTGGATTACTAATTGCAGGTTTAATTTTGTCAATCTTCGGATTAAGTTCACCTAAAAGAGGACTGGCTATCGCAGGCCTTATCGCAAGTATTCTTGGATTAGTTCTATGGCTAATTGTGATTGTATTAGTTGCTTCATTAATTTCAGGAGCAGCATAAGGTTAATAAAAGTATTTACACAAAAAAAGCGAGGATATTCTGTTGAATATCCTCGCTTTTTTATTTAATTTAAAGAAATAATAAGAAGTTTTGCGTTTAATTTATCAGCGTTTATTATCTCTACAGAACCATCTGCTTTATAAACTTCAGCCTTATTTCCTTCAGGTAAAATTTTTGCTAAAACAGTTGTGGTATTGTTTTTATTTAAACTCCAAGTTTGTGTTGTTGGTGTAAAAAACACCTTAACTACTTTACCGTTATCAATACCAGTTAATGGTGTAATTTGGTATTGGTTTTGAGTTACAACAATTTCATACTTATTACCATCTTTACCTTTTACCAATTGCTTTTCGATATCATTTACACCCATTGCAATAGGATTTGAACCTGTCCAAAACTCAATAAGATTTAAGATGACAAAATCAATAGCTACAATTGCTGGATAAATAGGTATGGCATTAAGTGCATAAAATATTACGTTATTCACGAATTTGTTTCCTGTTGCAGAGTCATTCCAATTGTATACATTTTTGGTAAGCGACCATGACCCCATGCAGCTTGTGTTAAGAGTGCCTATACCCAGCATAAGCATCATTGTAATGTAAATTCCAGTTTTTTTCATGTTTTCTGTTTATTAAAATGTAAGGTACAATTTAGGGTATTTACTCCTATTGCACAATTAAAGTACAAAACAATTTTAATAGCATTACAAATTATGATTTTGTTGGTTGGTAATAAATTGCATTTCGTGGATTTATAAATCAATTACATATTAGATTGGAAATAATGGAGATTGGAGATAAAATTTAAACAAATTGGACTGAATCTTTTTAAACTTTGAAACAAAACCAAACATCGAATTATAATTATAATTGGCAAAACGTTAAGAATTAAACCTTTTGGAAGAATAAATGTTTGTTCTTATTTAGTTAAACAACAAGTGAATTTAGCCGGCTAATGCTTTTAAATTTTATTCATGAATAATAATTGAAATACAACTATTTATACTATTTTTGGTTCTGTATTAACCACACACAATATTACAATTGAAATATTTAATCTTTATAGCATCCATTTTCGCATCATTAATTGCCAGTGCCACTCATATTGTTGGTGGTGGTTTTGATTTGCAATGGTTAACTGGCAATACTTACCAACTAACTTTAGTTGTTTACCGCGATTGTACCAGCGAAACCGATTTTAATAAAAATGTGTATGTTGGTATTTATGATAAAAAAACCAATGTACGTAAAGATTCAATTGGTATACCTCGTGGACTTGTTACTAAAATAAATCCTTCGTTTGCTCAATGTGTAGTTGCCGTTCCGGGTTGTTCAGAAAAAGCAATTTATACCCGCACCATTACTTTATCGCCAACTAAATATAATAACACTGCTGGCTATTACTTAAGTTGGGAGCGCTGTTGCCGAAACCACATCATACAAAACATACAACAACCAGGCGATGCAAGTATGGCCTTTTATGCAGAGATTCCATCACCTGCTGTGTACTTAAATTCTACGCCACGTTTGGTGGTAAATCCGTTTACAGTTTTATGTGTTGATAATTTATTTAATTACGACATTACCTATAATGATGCCAATGGCGATTCGTTAGTTTACGATTTGATAACACCACTTAATGGTACCTTATCAAAAAACAATCCTAATGATGATCAATTTAACAACAGACCCATTTTAAACCCTGGCCCTTATGATGATATTACTTGGCTTCCGGGATTTTCAAGCACCGAACAAATAAAAGGAGATCCAGCTTTAAGTATTAATCCACAAACAGGAGAATTAACTGTCAAACCAAGTCAGGCGGGTGTTTTTGTAGTTGGCATTAGGGTTACCGAATATCGCAATGGTATAAAAATTGGTTTGGTACATTTGGAGTTACAATTTTTAGTGGTAAACTGTTTAACCAATTCTTTTCCGGATGTTACAATGTACCAAAATGGCAATGCTGTAAAAGTAGATACCATGTATGTTACCATTCCTAATCAATTAAAATTTGGAATTAGTGCATACGATGCCGACTCGATAGATACGGTTTATGTAACCCATAATTTAGATAGTAACGATTTGCAATTTTTTACCTCAACAATAAGCCAAAGCACCAGTAACGCTACTTACAACTGGACATTACAATCGTATTGTGGATTAGAGAACAAAGCAGTTAAAAAATTTACCTTAACCGTTAAAGATAGGGGCTGTCCAATTCCTAAAACTTCGCAACGTACTTTTTATGTTAAAACTTTGCCTATGCCAACTTTGCCATCAACCGATGTATTGTGTATTGAGTTGCAAAACAACAAAACCAGCATAGTTTATTTTGGTGATTCGGCAAGGTATAAACCATACTTTAAATGTTACAATATTTACCGTGCTATAAATAATAACGAGTTTAAATTGGTAGATTCTATTTTTGATAGAAATGCAAATTTTTATAAGGATTTAAATTGCCCAGATTATGGCACTTTAAATTATAGGTATTTAATAAAAGTAGCCAACGAATGCGGTAATGAAGGACCTCCATCGGATACATTAGGCACCTTTGACCAGTTAAAATTATTGCCCGACAAACAATACATGTATAATGTTACTGTTAAAAATGATGAGGTTTATATTACCTGGAACCAAACCAAGGAGTTAGACTTTGCACGTTATTTTTTATGGAAAGGTTACCGCAACCAACAACCCAATGAGTTTGTAATGGAGGTTGATTTTATCAAACAAACCGATACTGTTTTTCTTGATAAAAATGTAATGGTTAATGATACTTCGCATTGCTATTATTTAATTATGCTGGATACCTGCGGTAACTATGGCCCGTATGGTCAAATATTTTGCACCACAGTAATTAGAGGTTCATCAAAGTATTTTGAACATAGTTTAAATTGGCAAAAATTTTCGTACCCAGATGATGGACCAATTAGTTACGATTTAAATAGGTATTCACCTAACTCTACCAACCGTTATTCAATTGGCATTTATAACCAACCAACAATTTCTTGTGTTGATAATGATTTTAATATTGATGATGGACGATATATTTATGAAGTAGATGTATTACATACCCCCGTTGGCTGGAATGGCAAAACAGAACGCAGCACATCAAACAGGATTGCATTAGACCAAAAACCTTATGTATTTATACCCAATGCATTTAGCCCCAACAACGATGGAGTTAATGATGTTTGGGAAATTAAAGATGTTTTTATAAAAGATTACACCTTAAAAGTTTACGACCGTTGGGGTAAAATTGTATTTGAAACCACCAATAAAAACAATTTATGGAATGGCAAAACACCTGACGGAAATTATGCCGCAAACGATGCATATGTATATGTGTTAACATACACCGGTTGGCGAAACGAAGTAGGCGTATTGCATGGTAATGTTACTATTTTAAGGTAAAACAAACGCCCAATTCTAATTTCGATTTTCTAATTTCAATTTTCCAATTTCGATTCCAAATTTTCGGATTCCCATTTTCGGATTCCAAATTTTCGGATTTTAGATTTCGAATTTTACCCCAATTTCATGGTTAAGCTAATACGTTTACGTACCATATCAACCTCCACCACTTTTACCTTTACTTGCTGTTGTAATTTTACTACCTGATTAGGATCGCTAACAAATTTATCGGCCAATTGCGATACATGCACCAATCCATCTTGCTTTACACCTACATCTACAAAACAACCAAAGTTGGTAATGTTGGTTACTATGCCGGGCAGTATCATTCCGGGTGTTAAATCTTCTGGTTTTTTAACATCAGCAAATTCAAATTGTTTAAGTTGTTCACGTGGGTCGCGACCAGGTTTTGCAAGTTCTTTTAAAATATCATTTATGGTTAATAAACCCGCTGTTTCGGTAACATATTTTTGGGCTGATATTTTTTTACGCAACTCAGCATCTTTAATTAAATCTTCA
>JAGPCI010000190.1 GCA_018058165.1 Bacteroidia bacterium | reverse complement strand
TTTTGTCAAGTCGGCAAGTTTCATCCGTATCATTTGCTCTTCGGATGGACAGTCCATTTTTGATATTTTAAATGTCGTTTTATTCATTGTCTATCGTTGTCGGTTGAGTCGTCCTACCATTACTGCTAACGGTTTGCAGCTACCCGAAGGGCGGGAGTTTGAAGACGAAATTAAATTAGAAAATTGAAGATTATTTTAATATTCAATATTCATTCGAAGATATAAGCCCGCCTTTTGGGTAGGTGCTGTTGTACGCAGGGCTTTTATTTAGTCAGTTTTATTATGTTTGTTTTATCTTCTCTTGTAATGTGTAGGATTAACAAGCCACTTGCATAGCTTGTTAATTCAATTTGGTTCATATTGTTGACGATGTTTTGTCCTGAGGTTTCTAATAGTTTCTGTCCAATGTTGTTGTATAATTCTATTTCGTCTTTTGGGTGTAAACCTTCAATACTTATAAAGTCTGTAAATGGATTTGGATATACTGAAATTCCTTCTATCTGAATATCATTTATTGCAGTAATATTATTAACTTTTGCAATATTGCTAGTTGCACTATCGGGTTGCAAACATTGTGTTGTACTCTTAATTGTTGCATACACATTGTTTGTACCAGCAGCTAAATTAGTACTCCACGAATTTGTAGTTGTGTTAGTTTGATAAACAGAATTCAAATACCAATTTAAGCTATAAGTCAATGGCACATTCGTAGTTGCAGTATAAACAACAGGTGCACCTGTTACGCCTTGTGTTGTAGATGACGTCACTGTTATTGTAGGATTAATATTTGGTTTCACTTCTATATGTTGCGATGCAGTACTTGAACATAAATTATTAGCATTGCTCGTTGCTGTTACGATGTAATTTGAAGTTGCAACTGGAACAAACGTTGAATTATTAGTGACGCCTCCGTTCCAAGTGATAGTAGCATTTGTGCTGGTTGCATTTAATAAAACATTATCACCAGCACAAAGAGTATCGTTTGGAGATACTGCAATATTTATGATTGGGTATGGCGTCACTGAAACTGTAACACTGGCTGTATTGCTACAATTATTAATATCTGTCCCTGTTATGGTGTATGTATTTGTTGCTGTAGGAATAAAATTTACTGCATTATTTATGCCTCCACTCCAACTATATGTATTTGCACCATTTCCATTGAGTGTAATGCTTTGACCGGCACAAAGATTTGTGTTTACCGGGTTGCTATTTACTGTCACAGTTGGTAAATTATGTACGGTAAGATTTATGGTTCTTATACTATCGCAACCATTGGCATTGACTAAAGTATCTACATGAATGCCAGTAGTGTTGTAGCCCAAATAATTTTGCCCTTGGCATATGCTTACTGAAATTGTAGATGTGGTATTAGTGCCCACTGTAACCGTTTTGGTGGCTGTAGACGTACAAGAGTTACTTGCAGTGGCTGTTACTGTATAAGTATTTGTTGCAGTGGGTACAAAGCTAACATTATTACTAATGCCTCCACTCCAACTGTAGGTTGATGCCCCTGTCGCATTGAGTATAGCACTTTGCCCACTACACACCGTTGCATTGCTTGGTGTGGCAGTGATATTGATGATAGGTAATGGATTAACAGTTACAGTTTTTATGTTGGTATTTGTGCAACCATTTGTACCTGTTGCAGTAACTGTATAGGTTGTAGTGGCTGTGGGTACAAAACTACTATTATTACTAATGCCTCCACTCCAAATTGGACTAGTGCCGGTGGCATTTAGCGTTACACTTTGCCCAGCACACACTATGGCATTAGTGGGTGAAGAGGTAATATTTATGGTGGGTAAAGTATTTACTGTTAGGTTAATAGTTCTCATACTATCACATCCATTAGAATTAATAAATGTATCAATATGAACACCAGCTGTTGTATAGCCTAGATAATTTTGCCCTTGACAAATAGTTGCATTTAATATTGAGCTTGAAGTTGAGTTTACTAGAACTGTTTTAGTAGAGGTTTTACTACAACCATTGGTGCTAGTACCAGTCACAGTATAAGTAGTTGTGGTGGTGGGTGTAAAGCTTGAATTATTGATTATACCGCCAGTCCAACTATATGTATTTGCACCCGTAGCGTTTAGTATTACACTTTGCCCAGAACAAATCGTAGCATTGGTGGGTGTGGCTACAATAGTTAAAGTAGGACTTGCATTCACAGTCACTAATTTGGTTGCTGTAGCAGTACATCCATTTGAACCAGTAACGGAATAAGTAGTTGTGGTTGTTGGTGTAAATGCCACATTATTTGTAATTCCTCCAGTCCATGAATAAGTGGTAGCACCTGTTGCATTTAAAGTAACTTGCTGACCACTACAAACTGTAGCATTCGTAGGTGTAGAAGTAATATTTAAGCTAGGTGTGCTATTCACTGAAATTGTTCTAGTACTTGTTTGTGTACAACCATTGCTACCAGTAATTGTAACAGTGTATGTATTAGTAGCTGTGGGGTAAAAAGTTACATTGTTGGTAATTCCTCCAGTCCAAGAATATGAAACTGCACCTGTAGCATTAAGCAAGGCAGAACCTCCTGCACATATTTGACCACTAGCTGGTGTCATATTGATTGCCAAACCTGATAAAGACATCACATTGATAGTTCTACTATCCGTATATTGATTACTTGTATAACAACCTGAACCGCTATTTGTAACGGTAACTGTCCAACTAATTATATGGTTTCCAGCATTAGGGAAATTATACGTAAAGGTTGTATTGGTATCACCAACTTGAACAATATTATCTACATACCACTGATAATGAAATGTTCCATTGCCAACATTATTATATAGCATTGATGTAAATGTAGTAGTCGTATTTTTACATAATGAATATACTTGTGGATTCATTGCCATACTAGGATTATAGACAGGCTTTACTGTAAAAAAGCTATCCAAAGGAGTAGTATTAATATTATTAGTATAATTAACTTGTAAATGGCTTGTTGGTGCTGTAAAGCCACCATTAATTGTAATAGTACTATCGCTAGCATTATATACAAGGGTTGTACCATTTATATTGGCAGTAACTGTATAACTAGGATTCGGATTTAGTAATTTTATTTTTACTGTATCTGATTCGCAAAATGGTGGTGTAAAATTAAATACATTTGTTATTTGTGGCATTACTGGAGGTGGTGGACCTGCAATATTACTAATATTAATAGGTTCACTATATATATCAGTTAAACATCCATTTGCAGTTGTAAATTGATAATGAATTCTATTGGAATTACTATTCCCATTTACAAATCCATTTGATGTATTTATTATATAATTGAATGTAGAAACATTTCCATTAAATATTACAGAAGTTACTTGTGTTCCATTTGGATAGAAACACTTTGGGTTTTTAAAGAAAGTGCTATCATTATATTTATAAGGAGTAAAACTATATGTGTATGCAGAATTATTAGAACAGTTTATATTTAATGGTACATTTTCTACAACCATGAATTTGAGTGCTCTTCCAAGCTGTGGCCATCCCCATCCAAACTGACGTGTATGAGTATAATTAGCTTGAGTATCATTAGTAAAACAACTTTTTTTAAGACGATGCCAAATTTGAGCACGTGTTGCTCCTGTATCTGATGAAATTAATTGTGCCAATGTTGCTGAAAACATTGGCGATGCTCCAGAAGTACCACAAAACGATATCCATGTTCCACCTGGATTTAGAACAGCAGCACCATTACAATAATCTTTAACAAAATCTAAACTATCACCAAAATTCCCTCCAGCGCTCCAATATCCCATAGATGTATCATGGTCAATGCCACCAACAGCAATAATATCAGAAGACCAACTCCAAGCAAAATTATAATCTGCTCCATAATTATGAGCAGGTCCAGTGATATCAATTGAAGCATTCCCACTTGCCATTACCATATAGTTTTTATTTCCACCATTTGCATTTATTAAACTTGAAACTTTCGCAATGAATGGAGGATTAGCTCCCATACCCCAAGAACCATTAATAATGTTATGTTTTGTAGGATTTGCTTGAGAATATGCATAGATACTATCTAATGCATTATAAATTCCTTGTCCACTTACTAAACCTGAAGGCAACCCTGCAGATACATCGTGATTTTTTGTACTGTCTCTACTAAAACCCCAAGAACTTGCACCACCAAAACCATTATTATTTTTAGCAGAACTTGTAAATTGAACCCCCATTCCATGGTAATTCGGTACTACACTGTTATTATTATAATTGTAATTCCAACTTGGGTATCCTCCATATACTTCTTGTGAAGTATCTTCAATACCTCCATCAATAATATGCAATAATATTGCTTGTGGTTTATGATAAGGTTCCCAACTTGCAACACTGTCTATGTCATCAGAATAAATTTTATTCAATGCACTTAATGGCATTCCATTACTAGGGTCTAAAATATAATACCTTGCATCACTGTCGTGTAAATAACTTTCTGTTGATACGTAAATATTATTACCTGGGTTTGACCAACTAAATTTGGGGTCGTTAAACCATTCGCAACCCTCAAAATAAGTTAAATAATTAAATTCTACATGAGCATTTTTTAATACTCCTCTAATGAAGTTCAAATCCTTTATGATATTTTGTTTTACTTTAACTTGATATAAATCTATTGCAACTGATTTGTAATCATAACCAATTTCTTTAATGATTTCTGGGTTTTGATTTGGAATAAAAATATTCAAAGTATTGCTGTCGGCTAAAAAAAACATATTCTTGTGACCATATTCTATTATTTCTTTATCTGCTGGAGGATTTTTTATATCAATAAAAACATATTTCAAATGTAAAACACTATCATAATATATGTTTCTAAATAATTTTGGTATTTCAGAAGTATTATTTATTTTCTTTTCGCCCTTCAAATTTTGAGAATGAAAAACAGTTGACTTTGCTTGTAATTTTTGTGCAAAAAGTAATTTAGTAGATAGAACTAAAAAGAGTAAAGAGGTTATTTTTTTTATCATTTTTTTTTATCTTTTTTTTTATTGTTAGTATGTTATTGTTAGTTGTTGGTGAGCCTTGCGTACAACGGGCAGCGTATAGACGAAGGCGCGATAGCGCTTTTGTCTATACGCCGTTGTACGCAGTTATAGGG
>JAGPCI010000189.1 GCA_018058165.1 Bacteroidia bacterium | reverse complement strand
AACCCAGGTTACGATGAAAATGAATATGCCGCTAATAGTTTTGCCGATGACCGTAATATTATGGATATGGTGCGTGAGTTTAGTTTGTTACGTGCAAGTACCATCGAGTTGTTTAAAAGCTTAAACGCTGAGGCACTACAACAAATAGGTTTTGCTAATGGATATAAAGTAACTGCTGCTGCTATTGGTTATGCAATTGCTGCACACGAAATGCATCACCTAAAAGTTATAGAACAAAAATATCTGCCTAATTAATTGTGTTATGTGCGTAATAACTAATTGGGTTGATTTTTTTAATCAACCCAATTAGTTTAACAATTTTATTTGCCTGTTTGGTAATACAATTTGGGTGATATTTTTTTGCACATCGCATTTAAATCATCCCAAGCATTTTGAGCAAGTGATCCTTTTAGCCCAGAGTTGTATACTTCTAAATTTCCGTTGCCAATTGTAGTATTGGTTTTAATAAGTCCGCTTGGTTTAAAAATAACAAAATAACCACTATCGGTTTTTGTTCCCGTAACCTCTAGTTTAATTTCAGTAATTCCTATAGTTTTGGGTTTACTAAGAAAATGGAATGCTGTTTTTTCGTTTGTAGCAATAATGTAATTATTGCTTTGCATGTGTTTAATTACAATGCTCTTGCAACTGTCAAGTGGTTGATTTTTAAGTAATAATGCAACTTTAGTGGCCTTTTTTGGCGCTTTGTAAGCAATCCAATTACTATCGATAACTGATAGGTTTAAAAATAAAATAAGTGCAATTAATGCTTTCATGGTTGTTTAATTTTAAATGGTTAATACATAATTTAGAAATTACCTAAGTACGATACATATTTAGGCTTAAACAACGTTTGTGCTAGGGTGGGGGGTAAGCAACAAAACTTATAATATAAAGGTTTAATGTTCGTTTTAGTTAACAATAAATGTATTTTACTGTTTTAATTATACGCTACGTATCATTTTATAAATAGTTAAAATAATAAGTAACAAATAAAAACTAAAAGACATAAAAAAAGCCGAAATTGAATTTCGACTTTTTTGGTGGGAGTAACAGGGTTCGAACCTGTGACCCCCTGCTTGTAAGGCAGGTGCTCTGAACCAGCTGAGCTATACTCCCAATATTTTAAGAACTACTTATTACGTTTGATGTCTTTTTTAAGATACCGTTTCCGTTTTAAGGTGTGCAAATATATGTTGGATGTTTATAAATACAAATGCATACTAAATTTTTTTTTAAAATATTTGCAACCTGCTGAACATCAAAAACTATTTTTATACCAATATGCAAAATAAACCAATAAAATATATCCTTTACTTTTTTGCAGTGCTGTTTTTAGTGGTACTTGGCGTTATTGGATACCTTTTGTTGAACAAACAAGAAATTAAAAATTATGCTTTAAGCCAATTAAACGAACAGCTTGATGCTAAAATTAGCATTAATAATATAGAAATAGCACTTTTTAAGCAGTTTCCTAAGGTAAGTTTAGATATGCATTTGGTGCGAATTACTGATCCAACACAGCCTAAGCAGTTTTTAATGCAAGCAGAACATGTGTACATTGGTTTTAATATTTATGATATTTTACGAAAACAATATAAAATTAAGTTAATAGCCATTGATAGTGCTCAAATTAACCTTTATACCGATTTGGCTGGCAAATCAAACTTTAATATTCTTAAAAAAAGAAACAATAGCCAAAGCGCTGATGAAGCATTTTTATTCAGTTTAAAAGAAGTGAAACTAAACCAAGTTAATGTTGAATATACAAATCGAAATATTAAGCAGCATTACGATTTACGACTACAAAATATACTTTTTAGCGGTGATTTTAGTGATAAAGGCGAGCGGTTAAACTGTAAGGGATTGGTTTATGCACGCAAAATAAAAGCAGATAAGTTTCAGTTTGCAAAAAATAAATTAATTACGCTTGACTTGGCTTTGGCCATTAATAAATCAACCGATACGTATACATTTAATAAAGGTTTTATTGATTTGGATTTATTACAGTTAAATTTATCTGGTAGTATAAGCAATAAGCCTAAATCTACTTTTTATGATTTAAAAGTTGGCGCACGTAAGCTTGATATTCCCGGTATGTTAAGTTTAATTCCTGGTAATTTAAACTTGCCTACTGATTTAAAAAGTGAAGGTCAACTATATTTCAACGGCTCAATAAAAGGAGAGTCATCATCAAAATTAAATCCAGCAATTAACTTTACTTTTGGTGTTAAAAAAGGCAAGCTGCAAAATGCTGAGGGGTTAAGTGTAAACGATATTAGTTTTGATGGCGAATTTGGCAATGGAAAGGCCCACAACGCAAAAAGTAGTATGGTTAAATTAGATAATCTTTTATTTACTTTAAGCAATGGAAAAGTTAAAGGGAATTTATTAATTACTGATTTTACTAACCCTCAATTAGCTACAAATTTAGCTGGAAATATGAAAGCCGAAGATGTAGTAGCTTTCTTAAAATTAAAGCAGCTAAAAAAGGCAAATGGCACCATTAATTTTGATATTAATTTTGATGGTAAATTATCAAACGTAAGTGCAAATAATTGGTTGCAAAATAAGGCCTCGGGTAATGTTGATATGGCTCTAACCAATATTGTGCTTGGAGATGATAATGAGGTAAAAGAATTTAATGCATCATTTAATGTTAATGGTAAAGATGTTGTAATTAATAATTTGGAAGCCACCATTAACCAATCTGATATTAAAGTTAGTGGTACGCTAAAAAATCTTATACCTTACTTATTAGTTAAAAACCAACATTTAACCGCTCAAATTAACTACCAATCAAACTATATTGATATTAATAATTTTGCAATAATGGGTGCAGGTAATAAAGATACCATTAATACAGGTTTTTCATTGCCTAATAATATAACTATCTCGGCAACAGTTTCAGCTAAAAAGCTTGTGTATAATTTATTTACGGCACAAAATGTTAGTGCTAAAATGGATTGGCATGATAAAATTATTGTTGTAAATAATTTAGTGGCTCAAACCATGGAAGGTGAACTTAAGCTTGATGGACAAATTGAAAATGCACCTGACGGAAGATTTTTAATTAATGCATCAACTAACCTAAAAGCAATTAATATTACTAGGCTATTTAAAGAGTGTGATGACTTTGGGCAAAAAGAAATTACACAAAAACATGTTAAAGGAAAACTAACCGGAGAGATTAATTTTGTGGGCGTATGGAGTAAAACGTTTGATTGTGATTTGAATAAACTATATCTGTTAAGCAAGGTTGCTGTTAGTAATGGCGAGTTAATAAACTATCAATCATTAAATGCACTTGGTAAGTATATTGATGTAAACGAATTGCGCAACCTTAAATTTGCCGACTTAAATAATACCATCGAAATAAAAAATAAAACCATTTATATCCCTCAGTTTGAAATAAAAAATAATGCATTAAATATTACTTTAAGTGGTACACATTCCTTTGATAATTTTGTTGATTATAAGTTGAAAATTAAGTTGAGTGAGTTGCTTAAAAATAAACGTAAAAAAGCGCATAACGAGTTTAATGAAGAAGAAGCCACATCAGATAGAGGAGTTAATTTATACATGAGCATGAAAGGCCCAATTGATAATGTTGTAATAACTTACGATAGGGTTGGAGCAAAGCAAAAAATCACTCAAGAAATTAAGCAAGAAAAACAAAACATAAAAGATATTTTAAAGAAGGAGTTAGGAATTGATGACAAGAAAAAAAGTGAAATAAAGGAAAAACAAAACGATGATGATGAGTTAGAATTTGAGCCCGAATAATTAGTTGAGGTATTTTGCCACAATAGGCATTCTTCTACCCGGGCCAAAAGCCTTACCCGAAACCCTTAGAACTGGCGGAGCTTGTGCTCTTTTCCATTCGTTGGTATTAATCATGCGCAATACACGTTTCACTAAATCTTGTTCAAAGCCTAATGCAATAATTTCTTTCGGGCTTTTAGTTAACTCAATATACAAACCCAAAATCGCATCTAAAATTTCGTATTCTGGCAAAGTGTCGCTATCTTTTTGTTCATGTCGTAACTCTGCCGAAGGAGCTTTAGTTATGCTATTAATTGGTATTATTTCTTCGGTAAGATTAATAAAGTTTGCCAACTCATACACTTCTGTTTTATACAAATCGCCAATAACAGAAATTCCACCACACATATCTCCATAAAGCGTTCCGTAGCCTACAGCAAGTTCGCTTTTGTTTGATGTGTTTAATAAAATATACCCAAACTTATTACAAAGCGCCATCAAAATTACACCACGGCTACGCGATTGTAAATTCTCTTCGGCAATATCAAAAGGTAAGTTATTAAAATATGGATTTAAGGTATCTATTATAGTTTGATAGGTATTTTCAATATTGATAATATCATATGGTGTACCTAAGTTTTTAGCCAGCGCTAAAGCATCATCAATACTATGCGTGCTAGAGTATTGCGATGGCAATAACACTGCTCTTACATTTTCTGGTCCAAGTGCTTTTGCAGCTAAAGCCAAAACTACGGCCGAGTCTATTCCACCACTCAAACCTAATGTAGCCTTTTTAAAACCCTGCTTAAAAAAGTATTCTCGTATGCCTAGAACCAATGCATCATGCACATTGGCAATGTGGTTATTATTGTTTTGGGTTGATGCTTGTAATGGAGTAATTACAGTTGTGTTATTATTAATATCAAGCTTATAGTTTCTGCATTGTTCTTCAAATAAGGTAAATGTATCTACAACATTATTTTCTTGGTTAAGCACCATGCTTCCTCCATCAAAAATAAGTTGAGTTTGTGCACCAACTAAATTCACATAAAATAAAGGCAGTTTGTATTTGTTTACATTGGTCTGCATTACTTTAACCCTTTCTTCGGGTTTGTATTTACTAAATGGCGATGCAGCAATGTTTATCATCACCTCAGGTTGATGTTTAAACAACTCGTCCATCGGGTTAATTTGATACAACGGATTGTCGTTTACATTCCATAAATCTTCGCAAATGGTAAGTGCAATTTTTACATCTTTAATTGTAACTATTTTAAATTCATTGTTCGATTCAAAATAGCGGTATTCATCAAAAACATCGTAGTTAGGTAATAAGGTTTTATGCACCACATCATGTACTTTCCCATCAACCAAAACATAGTCCGAGTTAAATAAATCCTTCCCTTTTGGATG
>JAGPCI010000188.1 GCA_018058165.1 Bacteroidia bacterium | reverse complement strand
CAGAATTAGACACAAGTGGCGATTTTATTATTATGAAAGCCATTGTTTTTCCTTGGATAAACTTTGTTTGGGCGGGTACTATTATAATGATTGTAGGATTTTTATTAGCTATTTGGCGTAGGCTTTCAGAAACCCAACGAGCGTAATTTATTGGTAAAACATAAATAAATGGGGTTGCAATATTGTGTTGTAATAACTATGTTTACAATAAACTATTAAATAAACGGAATATTGAAAAATGTTGTAATCATAGGCGCTGGAAATGTGGCAACTTGCTTAGCAAAAGCGCTTAAAAATAAGGGTTTTTGTATTGAAGGCATTTATAGCAGAAACATACAAAATGCTCAAGAACTTACAAGGTTAGTAGGAGGTATAGCCACCGATAATATTCACGAAGTTTCTATTGATGCTGATTTATACATTATAGCAATTACAGATGATGCAATTGAGTTAATATCAAACCAAATTAAAGTTAATGGATTGGTAGTGCACACATCAGGAAGCACAGCCTTAAATGCATTAAGTAACCACAAACGTTTTGGTGTGTTGTATGCGCTTCAAACCTTTACTAAAAATACTGATGTAAACTTATTGCAAGTGCCTTTTTTAGTAGAAGCGAATAGTTATAATGATGAATTATTATTAATTACTTTAGCAAAGTTATTAAGTGATAATGTGCAAGTAGCAACTACACCTCAACGGCAAAATTTACATGTGGCAGCAGTGTTTGCAAATAACTTTTCAAACCATATGTTTGCTATTGCAAAAATGTTGGTTGAAGAGCATCAATTATCGTTTGATTTGTTAAAGCCATTGATATTACAAACCGCAAAAAATGCAGTGGAGTTAAATCCATTAAATGTACAAACTGGCCCAGCGATTAGACGAGATGGGTTAACACTTTCAACCCATATTGAAGTGTTGCATCAAAAGCCTGAGTTTAGACAGATTTATGAAATATTGAGCCAAAGCATACGCCAGGTTCATACAAAAAAAAACTAAGTATTATGAATGAAGAAATTGTAGAAAATATTAAATGTTTTGTGTTTGATGTAGATGGTGTTTTAACAGATGGTATGGTAATAGCACTTGAAAGTGGCGAACAAGCCCGAAGGTTTAATATTAAAGATGGTTTTGGTATTGAACGTGCTTTATTAGCAGGGTTTGAAGTAGCAATAATAAGTGGCGGAAACCAAGAAGGTGTGAGAAAAAGATTGGAGTTTTTAAAAATAAAACACATTTATTTAGGAGTTAGAAATAAGGTTGAAGTGCTTAATCAACTTTGTGATAAAATTGGAGTTACAAAACAAGAAATTTTATATGTAGGAGATGATATGCCTGATTATGAATTAATGAAATTAGTAGGTTTGCCTTGTTGCCCAGCCGATGCCGTTCAATACATTAAAGAAATTAGCACCCATATTACTGTTGCTAAAGGTGGCGAAGGCTGCGTGCGCGAGGTTATAGAACTTGTATTATTTAAACAGGGTTTATGGAAACATTTTGAAAACGAGAATACTAATAACTAAAAAGCACTAATTATACCTAAACAAAGTACTGATGAAAAAAATTGCCATATTGTTTTTATGTGTTGGTTTGATGTTAAATGTGAGTGCCAGCAGATTGCTTGTACCAATGGATCCTGCGCAAAAAAATCATTTAAAAGCATATGGTATTGCTTATTGGGTGCTTAAACAAGATTTAGATGTAGATTGGCTTTTAAATTACCGCGATGGCAGTTTTATGTTGCCGCATAATGATGTTATCGAAAAAGAGTGTAGAATTAGGGGCGTGTCTTTTGAGGTAATAAGTGAAGCCGAAGTGGGATTAATATTGGTTGAAATTGCCAAACCAGATGTAAATATGGAGTTGGTAAAATTACACAAGGCTCCTAAAATTGCAGTTTATTCGCCTAAAACAAAATTACCTTGGGATGATGCAGTTACAATGGTTTTGACCTATGCCGAAATTCCTTACGAAACTGTTTTTGATGATGAAGTGATAGCTGGTAAATTACCAACATACGATTGGCTGCACTTACACCACGAAGATTTTACAGGGCAATATGGTAAGTTTTGGGCTTCGTTTCAAAATACGGCATGGTACCAAGCAGAGGTTAGAGAAAACGAAGCAATGGCTGCTAAGCATGGGTTTAAAAAAGTAAGTGAATTAAAACTTGCTGTGGCTAAAAAAATTAGAGATTTTGTATCGGGAGGTGGTTTTTTGTTTGCCATGTGTAGTGCAACTGATAGTTATGATATTGCCTTATCTGCTGATGGTGTTGATATTTGTGAAAGTATGTTTGATGGCGACCCAGCCGACATGAATGCAGATTCGAAATTAAATTACCAAAATACATTTGCATTTAAGGATTATAAATTAAAAATGAATCCTTATGAGTACGAATATTCGTACATTGATAATACACCCGATACCCGACCAATATCTGAACAAAATGATGTGTTTACGTTGTTTGATTTTTCAGCAAAATGGGATGTTGTTCCAACTATGTTATGTCAAAACCATACCAAGGTAATAAAAGGGTTTTATGGGCAAACAACTGCCTTTAGAAAACAATTTATTAAAAGTGATGTGCTAATAATGGGCGAAACTAAAACTTTAGGGGAGGCAAGATATATTCACGGAACAGCGGGAAAAGGAACTTGGACATTTTATGGAGGCCATGATCCTGAGGATTATCAGCACCAAGTAGGAGAGCCACCAACAGATTTAAATCTTCATCCAAACTCGCCTGGCTACCGACTTATTTTAAATAATATTTTGTTTCCATCGGCCAAAAAGAAAAAGATGAAAACCTAACCTAATTGGTTGGACCTAATCTGTATTAACCTTTACCGTGATAACGCGCTATTAATTCGCCTTTGCTGTTAATATGCAATTTTCTATAAACACTTTTAATATGTTTTCTTATCGTATCAATTGATAACGACATCTCGTCTGCTATTAATTTATAACTTAAGCCAGCAACAATTCCGTCAACAACGGCTTTTTCGCGTTCGCTTAGGTCTTCAGTTATATTGTTGGTTCGGTTGTTAAAAAAATCAAACACCTTACGCGCAATTGCAGGTGTAATTGGCGAACCACCATTATTAAGATCAATAATGGCATCTTTTATTTTGGTAAGTGGAGTTTCCTTACTCAAATAGCCATCGGCCCCTGCTTGCATCGATTTAAATACACTCTCGTTATCAAAATTAACGCTAAGCATTAGTATGGCCGCATCAGGATATCGTTGTTTTACAATAGGTATTATTTCAATGCCAGAAACTTCAGGCAAATTAATATCAAGTAAAAAAACATTTGGGTTTGATTTTATGGTTGCTGCATTAAATGCCTTGAAGCTTGAAAAAGCACCAATAAGATTGAACTCTACTTGGCTTTTTAAATATGTTACAAGAGCTTCTTGTATATTTAAGTCATCTTCAATTAATATTAATGATATCATACAAATACAAATTTAACCTAATAGTTGCCAATATTAATACATAAAGATGTACCTAATAACCTAAAAAAACTTAATTAAGGTAAGCTTGTAGTTATTATCTTGTTCAATTGTTAGCTTTGCTTTCATTTTATTGGCGCGCATCTCCATGTTTTTTATACCCATTCCGCTACCTTTTTCAATGCAAGGCTTACCGTTGTTTTCTATTAATAAATACACCATTTTATTGTTAAGTTTTAAGTGAATATTAACTTTAGTGGCGTTAGCGTGTTTAACAATGTTGTTTATCGACTCTTTAAAAATTAAATAAAGGTTTTGTCTAATTACTAATTCTAATTGAAGGTTTGTGTTTTCAATGCTTTTATCAAAAACACAATGTATATGCTCGTTATCAATTACCAATGATATATATTCATGCATCCTGTCAATTAAATCGCTGCATTTGTCGTTTCTTGAATCGATACTCCAAACCACATCACGCATATTAGAAACAGCAGTTCTACTGGTTTCAGCAATTTTGTTAAGCGCTAATTGATTGTTGATTTTATCATCTGCTCTTAACATTTCTGCTTGCATACCCACAGCAGTTAAAATGCTTCCAACCTCATCATGCAAGTCGCTCGAAATTTGTAACCTAAGTTTAGATAGTTTTTTTACTTGGGTTAATTTAAATCTATAAAAACCAATTATGGCAGATAAGATTATCAAAAATATAAAAATAATAAACCACCATGTTTTATAAAAATATCCTTTAACAATTAAATTAATAGTAAATGGATCTGTTGTCCAATTGCCATTAGCTGCAGTTCCTTTTAAGAGCAATTTATATAAGCCAGGCTCTAAATCATTAAATCGTATATAATTACGGTTATTCAGGTAGTTCCAGTTTTTGTCTTTCCCTTCTAATTTATAACGAAATAAATTATTTTCTGTTTGGGTATAATCAGACATTCCAAACTCAATATCAAAATTATTGTTGTTTGGCGGTAAAGTTATGGTTGCGTTATTTTTCGTGTAATAACTTGTATTTTCTTCCTCGCCATTTTGGGTATATAGTTTCGAAATAAATATTTCATTTTTATTAAGTTTAGTGTATTTATCTATATCATTATCTATAATGTTATATCCATTTAAGCCACCCATAAAAACTAAACCATCACTTGTTTTAATGGCGGCTTTTAAATTAAATTCGTTGTGGCTTAATCCGTTTTCGGTATAAAGGTTAATCATTAAACCTGTAATAGGATTTAGCTTACACAAGCCGTTATAGGTTCCAATTAATAGGCTATTTTCTGAATGAGCAATAATACTTACAACGTTGTCGTTTGGTAACCCTTTTTCGCGGTTGTAATTTACCAATTCGTTTCTTTTTACTTCATATTTCCATAACCCTTTACCTAAAGTGCCTATCCAAAATATTTGTGATATGCTATCATAAACTATTTTGGTTACAGCTTGGTGTGTTAATATTCTGAGCTTTGTAGGTGTAGCAATTGTTTTTAAGTTTTTATCGGTAATAAATAGCCCTAAGTTTGATGCAAACCAATACGTATTATTTACCCTTAATATTTGATTTATTGTTGTTTGGTCGTGTTTTTTTTCTTTGGCATCAAGGCTAATACGTTTAAACATATTTTTGTTTTTGTTGTATTCAATTAACCCTAAATAAGTACCAATTAAAAGCCTATTGTTTTCTTGGTCGTTGGTAATAGAGG
>JAGPCI010000187.1 GCA_018058165.1 Bacteroidia bacterium | reverse complement strand
GTATTTACGGCTAAACACCAACTAACGCATCAAACCATATATGCAGTGTTTTGGCTAGTTACCTCAAAACAAATAAAACCAGCAGCAAACAATGGTTTTGTAAAGGTACCTCTAGCCCAAATTAATAATTTTGCAGTGCCCCGCTTGCTTGAGCGTTTTTTGATTAGTATATTGCCCTAACTTATAGTACAATAATTATGAGCGTAAATAAAGTAATTTTAGTTGGCAACTTGGGTCGCGACCCAGAGCAACCGCGTGTGTTGGGCCAAAACAATACAAGAAGGGTATTAACAATTAGTTTAGCCACCAGCGAAAGCTACAACGATAGCCGCACTGGCGAGAGAAGAACTGATACCGAATGGCACCGCGTAGAGTTATGGGATAACTTAGCAGATGTGGCTCATAAATATTTAAAAAAGGGCTCGAGCGTGTATGTTGAAGGGAAAATTAGGACCGAAAAATGGACCGATCAACAAGGAATTGAACGTACAGGTATAAAAATAAGAGCGAATAATATAACTTTGCTGGGTTCGCGTACGGCAAACAACTCTGAAGGAACTCAAAACAATGAGTCTGGTAATATATCGCAACCTCCTCCAACAGATACAGATAATAATGCAAACGAAATGGATGATTTGCCATTTTAATGCATTACATTTTTAACTTAATTTATATACTTTGCAAAGTAGTTTAATTTCCGAACCTCCGGTCAATAATGTGTTAAGCATTATTAACACAACCCTTACCACTGCTGATGTGGGTACAATTGTAATGAGCCTTACAATTGTTGCATTACTTGTAATATGCTCTGCTATTATTTCTAGTTCCGAAAATGCTTTTTTTAGCTTATCAAAACTACAAATAGAAGAATTAATGGAGGACCAAACACGTAGCTCTAAATACATCGGTTATTTAACCAATCACCCCAAACATTTACTAGCAACCATTTTAATTTCAAACACTTTTATAAACATTGCCATTGTAATGGTTTCTACCATAATAATTGGTATGGTGTTTAATTTTACAAGCAGCCCAATAATTGGTTTTTTTATTGAGATAGTATTGGTAACTTTTATTTTGGTGCTGTTTGGCGAGGTAATGCCAAAAATATATGCAACACAAAATAATGTTCGTGTATCAAAATTTGTAGCGATTCCAATGTTTACACTTAGCAAAGTGCTAAAGCCTTTTGTTATAATTTTGGTAAAATCTACTTCAATAATTGATAAACGTGTAACCAAAAAAGGCCATATACTTTCGGTTGATGAACTTACCCATGCCATTGATATTACCAACGAAGAAGAAACGCCTAAAGAAGAAAAGATTATATTAAAATCGATAGTAAATTTTGGCAATACCAATGTGCGCCAAATTATGCGCCAGAGGCCTGATGTTACTGCAATAAAATCTGATACTCCATTTAAACAATTACTGCTAAAAATTAACGATTGGGGCTACTCGCGTGTACCTGTTTTTACCAACAATTTAGATAATATTATTGGTGTGCTTTACATTAAAGATTTGCTGCCACACATGAATAATAATGATGATTTTAACTGGCTAACTTTAATACGCAAACCATATTTTGTACCCGAAAGTAAAAAGATTGACGATTTACTAAAAGAGTTTCAGAGTAAACGCGTGCATTTAGCTGTAGTAGTTGATGAGTTTGGTGGAACCCAAGGATTAGTTACCATGGAGGATATTTTAGAGGAAATATTTGGCGAGATTAATGATGAGTTTGACGAGGATGAAGTATTTTACTCGCGCCTAAATGATTACACCTATGTGTTTGAAGCTAAAATTTCAATAAACGATATGTGTAAGTTTATGGAGGTGGATAGTAATATATTTGATGATGCCAAAGAAGATGCCGAAACATTAGGAGGCATGTTGCTAGAGCTGCAAGAAGAAATGCCCCAAAAAGGAGATGAGATTTTTTATGAAGATTTTAAATTCGTAATCGAATCGGCAGATAAACGTAGAATAAAACGTGTAAAAGTTGAGTTGCTAAACCCAAATACCCAAGCTTAGTTTATGAGAATTTTTTTATGGTTGGTGTTATCAATTGTTTTTGTAGGATGTAATGAAGATTACACACCAAAACCACGCGGTTTTCAGCGTTTTGTTTTTGAACCAAAACAATACACAGCCTATCATAACGATTGTGGCTTTAGCTGCGAAATACCTGATTACGCAACTGTATTGCCCGACTTTAGTATGGAGCATCAAAAATGTTGGTTTAATATTTATTACCAACCGTATAATGCCACCTTACATATTAGTTTTGATAAAGTAGCTAAACCAAGCGACCTTAATAAACTTGCAGAAGATGCAAGAACTTTGGTATATAAACACACTGTAAAAGCTGACGAGATATACGAAACCTACATAGAAAACGAACACCTACATGGAATGATTTATGAGTTGAGCGGAAACACAGCTACCAACTTTCAATTTTATGTAACAGATAGTATTTCAAACTATATGCGAGGTGCATTATACTTTAATGTGCGCACCAATGTAGATAGTGTTGCCCCAGTGCTTAGTTTCTTAGAAAAAGACATCATGCACATGATACAAACCTTAAAGTGGGAGAAGTAGGGTTGGAGTTGATAGATAGCTTTTATACCATTTGCATATAACCCATACTTCAGCATGAAACCAAGTTAGTTTTTTCTAAACTTATTAAATGTTTAATTTTTTCACTTTTAAAATAACGCTTTTAAAAAGCTAGCACAATACATTTTGTTTATACAAAAGAACAAGAAAGATAGTAATTTAAATTATACTCAAGGTGGTGTTAAAATTCTTATTGTCAGTTATTTTTATTTATTTTATTATTGAAATTTATTACTCATATTTGCCCTATGAAAAAATTAAACTTGCTTATTGGAGTTCTACTTTGCTCACTAATATTCTTAAGTTCATGCAAAAAAGACAATACAGACGATAGCTCATCAAAACCAAATTCGTTACCAGAGAACGACACGAATTCTTTCGTTGTTACCAATAACAAAGGAGAAGGTATATTAAAAGATTCTTCCATAGTAAATTTTGATATTAAAGCAGATATTCCATTAGGTATAAAAAGTATTAAAATATCAATTAATTCAGAAACGCAAACAGAAACTTTATTTGATAGCAGTTTTTCGACCAAAACTACTACTCTCGATTTCGATTATACTTATATGCTTAAACGTTATCCAGAAGATACAATTCGCTTTATTTTTGAGATAACCCCTTTAACAGGAGCTGTTATTACCAAAACTTACGATCTACCTTATTTTAATAAAATATATTTTTGGGGTAATGTTACAGTTTCTAAAGCTGGTCCACTATACACAGTAACGGGTTATAATTTACTTGAATATAAAAGTTACAATTCAGAACTTCATCCATCAAAAGTATCAATGGCGTATTTTCGCAACAGTTTCTCTGGGCCATATCCTACATTATCTGCAGGAAATGGTAACGGAACCACATTTGCTCGTATTGATCTAAAAAACATTCCCGATTCTGCCATAACTGTTAATATTATAGATTCGATTATCAATAAACCCGGCATCTTCGATTCAGAGGTTGATATTAATTCTTATGACATGTACATAATAGCAAAATTGCCTTCAAATTCTTTGAATAGACCATGGTCATTACTCAAGGTATATTATTATGACACATACTCCCAAAACCAAAGCGGCTCAACTTGGTTCAGAGGAGGAATTAATATGGAATTATACAATTATCCTACTAACCAATAAATCCAACAGAAATAAGTCCTCCACTTTACTTTAATGTGCGCACCAATTTAGATAGTGTTGCCATTGCTTAGTTTCTTAGAAAAAGACATCATGCACATGATACAAACCTTAAAGTGGGAGAAGTAGGGTAAATATTTAACTCTTCAATTTAGAATTTTTAACCTGTAACTGGCACATTAATAATTGTGGTGGTTCCTTTACCAATGGTGGAATCGAAATCAACAGTGCCGTTTAAAAACTCAACCCTCGAAATCATATTTTTTAATCCAATTCCTTCAAACTGATTGATGTTTTTGGTATCAAACCCAACTCCATTATCTTCAATCATAATGGTTAAGTTATCTTGGTGCATAATAAACTGAATAGTAACTACACTTGCTTGTGCGTGTTTAACAATATTGGTAACACACTCTTGTACTACTCTATACAAAACCGTTGAAATATTAGCAGGTAAACTATCCTTTAAGCCAACAATCTCGAGGTTTACTTTTAAATTATCTCCAGTACCTAATTTATTTATAAAGTCTCTAACAGCGCTAGCCAAACCTAGTTTTATCAAAGCATTTGGCATCATGTTATGCGAAATACTTCTTACTTCTTTTACTGCATCATCTACCAATTGTATGGCCACATCAAACAAGTGTTTATCGGCTAAGTCAATTTTATTTTCGAGTGCTGATAAATTCATTTTGGTAGCACTTAACTGCTGCCCGATTCCATCATGAAGCTCTTTAGCAATACGCACCCTTTCTTTTTCCTCAGCCTCAATTATAGCCTTATTACGCATGTTTTGCTCTTTAAGTAAAGCTGCATTAAGTAGTGCTTTTTGTTTTAATACATGCCTACTGTACAACAATATCGATACTACTAAAACAGCAATTATTGCAAAAATGGATAATGCCAATTGTGTTTGTTTTCGCTTAATTTCTATGGCTTGTTTTTCAATTTCAATATCCTTTTTTTCGGTTTGATATTTGGTTTGCATTTCGGCAATAGCACGCTCACCTGCTATGTTAATCAAACTATCTTTTATGGCTCCGTAAATTATTTGGTATTGATAAGCATTTTTAAAATCACCTTGTTTTAAATACAACACACTTAACGCTTCGGCAATTTGTTTTTTACTGTTTAGTTCGCCCGTACTTTGGGTTAGTTCGTATGCTTTTTGTGCTGATATAATTGCCTCATTATATTTACCTAACTTAGCTTGTGCGTTTGATAGTTTTAAATATGCAGCACCTAACTGTCTTGTGTTATTGGTTTGTAGGTGGTATTGGATAGACTTTTGAGCTAAAACTAATGCTGAATCAGGCTGGTTTTCGTTTGTGTAAATTTCACTTAACGTACTGCTTACAATTGCCAACTGACGAATGTCCTTTAAATCTTCGTAAATTTTGTAGGCTTGATAAACTAAGGCCTTTCCCTTAGCGGTATTTCCTAAAGAATAATAATTTGTACCAATTGAATTTAATGCAATTGCAACACCCGATCGGTAATTATTTT
>JAGPCI010000019.1 GCA_018058165.1 Bacteroidia bacterium | reverse complement strand
TTTTTTTATAAATTTATGCTGTTAATTATTTTTAAATTATTATAACTAGTGGTTAATTAATAACCTTTGGGTTGATTGCCATTGGTTGGTAGTAAACTGTACCAAAAATAAGCCTGTATTTAAACTGCTAACATTAATATTGGTTTGATTTTTATCTAATTCACCATCCAATATTTTTTTGCCAGAAACATCATAAACAACATATTTAATGTTTGATGAAGTATTTCGGTTTAAAGTAAAATACACTTCGTTATTCGCAGGGTTGGGATATAACACAAATGCATTGTTATCAATAAATGATTGTTCATTAACTCCATTAAACAATGCATCAGTACCCATAAATGATAGGCCACCTGCTATGTTTCCTATTACTATATCTTTTAAACTATCACCGTTTAAATAGGCTGTAGCAATAGTGCTTCTCATACCAAATTTTTTGTTGTAACCTGCATTTCCGTCTATACTAAAATCATAAAATGCATTGTTAATTACCTTTGCAACACTATCTACATGAGGGTAAATATTAGTATATAAATAAACCCTACCACTTTGCGAGCCAAGCAACATTTCGTAAATGCCATCATTATTTAAATCAACAATATGTGGTGCGCTGTAGCCCGCTAAATCTAACATTTGAGGTAATCCTATGGTGTTGTAAACTTCTCTTGCGTGCACACGTCCTAAGCTATCATTTGTTGGGGTATTGTTAAAGCTTGGTAAGCTTGCTGTACCAGTGTTGCGGTAATATTTCACTGTTCCGTTGCGTTCACCAGATACAATGTCTAATAAACCATCTTTGTCTAAATCTATTAATTGTGGCGTGCAAAAGGTAGGTAATAATAATCCAAATGCTTCTCGGTTTTGCATGGTAAAATTTAGTTGCGAGCCATTGCTGTTATTAACAAAGTAAGCGACTTTGCCATTGCCATCACCTACTAATAAGTCTGGCTTTCCATCTCCATTTAAATCGCCAAATGTAGGGTGAGCAGAAAAAAATCCTAACCCAACAATTGATGAGATTATAAAATTTGAATCAACCAACTTAAATACGGGATTAATAGAATCAGTTATATTAAGGTACAAGTAAAGTTTATCATTATTGTTACCTGTTTGAGCTAAAATTCCACTTGTGGCTACTACCAAATCTTGGTCGCCATCATTATCAATATCAACAAAAGTGGGCACCGACCTTAGCCCGTGATCAATCATATCAGCGTATAAAAAATCGTTACCTGCTTTTTCTGTAAAGTTTAAATTACTGCCTACACGTGTTGCATCGTAAACCCAAACATTATCTACAGATTTTGATGCAAAATTTTTGTTCGTGGTAATCACTAATTCTTTTTTATCGTCAGCATCAATATCAACATAATATGCCGCAGGATATTCTATAAAGTTTTTGCGTGTATTTGTGGTAGATAAGAATAAAGTATCTTGTACAGTAATCGAATCAATTTGTCGGCTGTTTTGGGCTCTACCATTTATTAATGATATAAAACTATTATACTCAGAGTCGCTAAATACAATGTCTTTTATGCCATCACCATTTAAATCTAGCATTAAGGTTGTTTGGTCGGCATGTTTCTTTTTAGGCCACATGTTGTAATCGCATTGCGAGCCTCTATCTCTGCCAAAGCCCAAATCAAATTTATGTCCATAATAATCATAATTAATAAAGCCCCAGCAAAGGTCTCTCATAATATACATAGTTGTATCATTCGAAAATGGAATGTTGTATTTGTTCTTTTTAAAATTATCGTAAAACCAAAAGGTGGTATTTACACCTTGGTTAGTTAAAATATCATCATCTCCATCACCATCAATATCATCTATTGCTGGCAATGCGTTAGCTACAGCTACCATTTCACCCGGACTTAAAAATTGGTCGTATGGTGGGCCAATATACATTCCAGTATCATATAATGTATTGTTGTATTGTTTAAAAGTAATTTTTCCGCCAGGTGTTGGTGTATTTACAAACAGCTGTATTTTTTCTGATTGAATGTGCGGGCTAGCAGTAATTTTATTATAGGGTACAGATGCTGTAAACAAATCAGGCTTACCATCAAAGTTATGGTCTCTTAATAATGCCCATCCACCAAAATAATTGGTAAACGAACCTTCGTATTGTGGCGCATGTATAAATTTGCCCAATTGTGCATTGTACAAAAATGCCAAAGGTTTTAACGATTCTTTATCAAACACAAATAAATCTTGTTTGCCATCACCATTCCAATCTATATTGCTAAACTGTGGTGTGTTTAATCCTCCTGCAAAAGCATTTAATAAAGTATCGCTTGTTGTACCAGGTTTTATAAACTTGGGTGCACCTTTTGTTTGATAGTATTTAAAACTTTGTGCATTACTGATATTGGTAATACCAAAAATGAGTAATAATGTTGTAAATATTTTATTCATAGTGTTAAAATTGTGAGGTAAAATTACTGCTTACATATCTAAAAATTATCATAAAAGATGACATTAACAGAACTATACGCAATTTACAAAGAACACCCGATAATTTGCACGGATACCAGAAAAATTACACAAGGCTGTTTGTTTTTTGCACTCAAAGGTCCAAATTATAATGCAAATAAGTTTGCAGATGAAGCGCTAAACAAGGGTGCAAGTTTTTGTATTATTGATGATGCTGAATACGCCACTAACGCAAAATTTATTTTGGTTGATGATGCACTTTTAGCTTTACAGCAATTGGCAAATCATCACCGTAAACAATTAAATATTCCTGTTATAGCAATTGTAGGAAGCAACGGAAAAACTACAACTAAAGAATTAATAACTGCGGTATTAAGTACCACTTTTATTGTGTGGGCTACGCCAGGTAACTTTAATAACCACATAGGATTACCGTTAACGCTTTTGCAATTAACCCATCAACACCAAGTAGCCATTATAGAAATGGGTGCTAACCATGTGGGCGAAAATGCTGATTTATGTGCAATTGCCGAACCTACTTTAGGCATTGTTACCAATAATGGAATGGACCATCTTGAAGGATTTGGTGATATTGAAGGTGTAGCTAAAAGCAATAGCGAATTGTATTATTATTTATTAAAAAATAGCGGTACTGCTTTTGTAAATGCACACGATGAATGGTTAATGCGCATGAGTTCAAGATTAAAAAAATGTAAGACATATGCCGCAAACACTAACTTACGTAATGTTACTGCCGATTATATTGGTTTTGCAAATCAACTGCAACCAAGCATTAGTTACAAATACGAGGAGTTACTTGGCACTTCTGTTTTAAGTGGTGATTATAATTTTGATAACATTATGGCTGCCATTGCAATTGCAAAGTATTTGGGCGTAAATAATCAAAATATTGTAAAGGGAATTGAAAGTTACCAGCCAACCAATAACCGTTCGCAATGGATTAAAAAGGAGCATAACGTAATTTTTATGGATGCTTATAATGCAAACCCCAGCAGTATGGAAGTTGCGCTACGAAATTTTGCAGCAATGGAACATCCACATAAGGTAGTTATTATGGGTGATATGTTTGAAATGGGCAATTACGCCAAAGCTGAACATCAACGTATGGTTGATTTATGTGAAGGCTTAAAATTAAATAATGTAATATTGGTAGGAGAGGAGTTTGTTAATTTAAACCCAAACAATAAATTGGCATTTAAAACAACCCAGCAAGCAAGTGAATTTATAAAACAACAATTTTATAAAAACTGTGCATTTTTTATAAAAGGATCTAGAGGTATGAAATTAGAAACCTTATCAGATGTAATTGAATAAAAAAAAACGACTGTTTTAATTCAGTCGTTTTTTTTTTTATTTTTTAAGTAGCAGCACTGTTGCGTAAGCAACCAAACCTTCGGCCCTACCAATATAACCCATTTTTTCGCTAGTGGTAGCTTTAATAGAAACATCATCTATAGTAATGTTACAAATACCAGCAATGGTTTCGCGCATCTTATCTGCATAAGGCATTACCTTTGGGTGCTCTAAACACAAGCTGCTATCAATATTGCCAACTCGGTAATCTTTTTCATCAATTAAACTGATTACTTTACGCAATAATATTTTACTGTCAATGTTCTTAAAACTTTCATCAGTATCTGGGAAATGTTTTCCAATATCACCTAATGCCAATGCTCCTAAAATTGCATCACAAATTGCATGTAAAAGTACATCTGCATCACTATGTCCAAGCGCTCCTTTTAATGCAGGGATTTTAATTCCACCAATCCATAAATCTCTACCTTCTACCAATTGGTGAACATCATACCCAAAACCTATTCTCATGATTTAATTGTCTTTTGGCATTTCAAAAATACCAGTTGGTTGTTCTTTTTCGTTACTTCCAGATTTTAGCGCATCAAAGTCTAATCCTAAAGTAAATCGTAAGGTGTTATCAAGCGGGTTACGTTGGCCAAACGAAATTAAATAAGCAGCATCAATTGTAAATACATTGTATCTAATACCAATGCCAAACGTAGCATATTTACGATTTCCTTTGTATTGATTTTCGTAAAAATAACCTGCACGGATTGCAAATTGTTTATCATACCAATACTCTAATCCAGTAGATATATTTATTTCGTTTAACTCTTCTTTAAACCCACCTGGAGCGTCAGAAAATGATTGTAACATACCTTGAATAATTGGCACATTTGCGTTGCTTCCTGATTCAATTACCGCAGCACCGTTTTCATACACATAGTTTCCACTCGAGTCTACTTTATACACAGGCGGAGTAGGTATCATTAATTTATTAAAATCTAATGCTAATGCAATGGTATTGTATTTGTCAATTTCTAGTTCTCCATAACCACCAATACGCAAATTTATGGGTATAAAGTTTTGGTTTTGATCTGTAGTATAGGTAAGCTTTGAACCAATATTAGTTATGGCTGCACCAATACCATAATTTACTTTGTAGCCTTGTACCTTTGTTTTGTTTTTATAGTATGAAGTAATATCAGCAGAGTATGATGTACCTGCATTTATACCACTTTGTGATTGTGTTTGCGCACCCCCAGCAATGTTCGAATATATAAACCTAAATGCAACACCTAAACTAAAATTATCAGATAGTTTTTGTGCGTAGGCTAAATCTGCAGCCCACTCGCTTGGTGTTGCTTTACCCAAGCTGCCACCATAAACATCAGTAAACTGTATTTCTCCTAACGAAAAATATCTTAACGAACCACCAATAGAGGCTTTATCGTTTATTTTACCCATTATAGATAAATACGATAATGAAACATCAGGCACCAATTGCCTTAACCATGGGTTATACGACAAAGAAACGGTTCCGTTTTTTTCGTTAAATACCATTTTAGCCGAGTTCCAATGTATTGCATTGGGGTCGTTTGGCGTTGCTACTCCTGCATCTCCCATTCCACCTGCTCTTGCATTAGGTGTAATTAATAAAAATGGAACTGCAGATGTAATTGTATTTCTTCTTCCGTCTAATTGTCCTGTAGTAATTTGCGCTTTAGTTTGCATTGCGCTAAAGCTTATTATTACTGCTGCTATGCCTTTAAAATACTTCTTCATTTACCCTTTTTAATATTGCCAAAAATAATGCTTTAAACGATTTTGCCTAACTAATTTAATATTACTAGTTTTTGTGTGGCCTCAGCAGTCTTACCTTGCTGACTTTTAACCTGTAATTTGTATATATAAACTCCGTTAGCCAGTCTATCTCCATAATCGTCTAGGCCGTTCCAGTTTAGCTGGTCAAAGTGAGATGTTGATGGTGTAACTTGTGTAGTTAGTGTTTTTGCTAGTTTCCCACTAACCGTAAAAATTTGTATCATAATGGTTAAATTTTCTCCAACTTTATTGTGGTCGAAGTGGAAAGTTGTATTGGTGCTAAACGGGTTTGGATAGTTTAACAAATATTGTAATGCCAACTTCTCGTTTGTAGCTACCACAAATTCGGTGTTACTTTCCGAAACATTATTGTGCGTGTCGTAAGCTTTAAGGGTAGCAGTGTGTTTTCCCGAACTTATATTTTTTAGCGGATATCTTATTTCGCCTTCTTGATAGCTGTTAGTTTTAGCTTTGTAATATTCATTTACAGCAATCGATTTGCTATTATCCCCATCAATAATTAACGTTAATTCTCTGCCAATTCCTCTGCCTATAGTGTTTATTCCATTCTCGTCAAACAGCTTAGCTAAAAACACTGGATTTTCGTTTGTCAAACCACCAAATACAAATTTTTCATCATCCATGTATAATTTAACCTCAGGTCCAATTGCATCATTAGCAATGGAGTCGGCAGTTCCCCCAACTACAAAATTTTCGTTAAAACCATTTCCATCAGTAGTTAAATTTGTGGTGTAATATGATATTTTACCTCTTCCAATTTGATAAGCAATGTCTTTGGGAACAATAAAAGTAAAACTAAAAACACCATTTATTACAGAAGCGCTTCCACTATAAATAATATTGTTTTGCATTGTAAATTGTAATGCCGGAGACGATGTAGAATTATTAACCAAGGTTGAATAAGTTGATGCCTTATCGTATACCGTTGGGTAAACTTCGCCATTATATGTACTTACTATATTGCCCGTCATATCTGTAATGCTACCTGTAATTGTTACTTTTGATAGTGCTTTTAAAGTATCAGTAACATTTGTAAGTGGCTTATTGTTTATAGTATTAGTTGTAATTGTGTATTTAGGATAAGCCAAAGTCATTACCGCATCACCTAGTAACGTAAAATTTCGCTCATTGTTATCTGTTGGCAAATAATCATTTTTTGTTAAACGCATTATTTCGCCTAATGGTTTTGGGTTGGTTTTTGATGTTGAGTCTAGTCCAATTCTATTATAAAAATAACTATTTAATAAGTTGTTTGAGGATGCATTTACTAATCTAACGGTAGTAAACAATCCAATAGACCCACCTTTGGTGTTTAAAAAAGTTAACTCACCTGCCGATATCCTTAATGGGTCATCAAACCTACTAAACTCACACGTTGCTGTTACAAATAGTGGTAGCTTATTTTGGTTAGTCCAACCATTAATGTCTTCATTTGTTAAAATACGCTCGGCAGCCCAGCCTAATTCGCCTCCGTGGCCTGTGTAATTTATAATAAAACAACCTTTTTGCACTGCATCAACAATGGCTTTTTGGGCCGATGGGTTTCTTTGTCCACCTGCAACTACTTCTTCCCTATATGCATCAATCCAAATTTTTTCTATGTTATAATTTTTAAACCTATTGGTTACACTGTTGGCCATGTTATTTGCATCATTTTGGTGAATATTATAATCTTCATCATCCGATACAAAAGTTATTTTATTGCGCCAATCTCCCATTTTATCACCATTAAAATAATTAATAATTTTGTCTACGGCATTTTTGGCCTCTGTTAGGTTTGATATAGGCAAACGACCTATGCCTAAATCTAAAAACTCTTTAGGGTCAAAACCGCTATCCCACAAACCTTCATTTGGGTCTAAAAAACCATAAAAATCATCACTACAATACGATACTATTGGCGACTCAGTAAATACACTTTGATAGGTAGGAATAATATTTGTGTTATTGCTTATGCGGTATTTATAATCGTATGATGCACGTCCAAAAAACGTAACATATTTTACCTTATCAGTAGTGCTTGTACTTCGGGTATAAAACATGCGTAAAAAATCCCTAATTGCACTCACGTCTTGGGCTCCACTCGAATATTCATTGTAAATATCATTAACATTTATCACATGAATTTTTATACCATTTTTTTGATGAAATGCGGCTAAGCGCATTGCTTCATTATAAAATATTCCGGGTGTAATATAAATTGCATCTGCTTGAGTTAGTCCGTGCAGGTTTTGGTTTGATATTTTACCAATAAAGTTAGGTACCCAATACGAAGATGCATCACTTATGCCAGCAAATTCGCTATATGCTGTGGTGTTATTAACATACGAGTTAGATGTAACCAACAACTCTTCTACATTTATTGCATCTGTAACATTAAATATTCTGGCCGATACAGGTGCTCCTGTTAGGTTATATTGTGTGGCTCCTGTATTTTGTGGTGCTGTAACCCGGTACAATACCTGACTACCATACCATAATAAATTTGCCTTGGTGTTAATTTCAAAATAATCTAACCAACCAATCGATCCTCCTGGCGGATTATCATATTTATAATTAACACTTACTGTTGCATTGTTACTGTAAAATTGCGATACAATTGGGCCGCTTGTGCGGTAATAATAGCCATCGTAATTTGTGCCAACTGTTGGAATATTGCTATGAGAAAATAAAAAATTATTGTTTACAGAAACATCAAACCTTGATGGAGTAATTAACGACCGAGATGCAACAACCGATTTTATAATTATAGAATCAGCAGGATTATGCCCATCTATATAAAACGAAAAAGTTTGATTAGGTACGCGGTCAAAAGCTTCACCCAAAAATTGTCTTCCGCTTCTGCCATAATTTAATGCATCTAACTCGTGCGAAAAACAATAGGTGTGATAATTTTGCGTGTTTACCACTGTTGGTTGATTAGTTTGTTTTGAAATACGCTTGCCATTACCTTGACCAATGTTTAAAAAATAGTATGTGGTATCGGCATATATATTTTTTTCTCTAACAATTGCATTTCCTTGTTGTTTCCAAACATCAAATTGCGATTTTCCATATAGTAATATGTAATCATTTGCATCAAATACTCCATCGTTTTCACCCATTACTAAAATTGGGTTTTCTACTAAATCATCTGGCCTTAATGCTGCATTAGCTTGAGGCAAAATGCCAGGCCCATTTCCATATATTTTTATTGTTCTTGGGTCAATATTCGTTAGGTTTATGCCATTTTGTTGTAAAAAGTTTCTATCTAATTTGTGAAATCCTGTTTTTACAACCCCAATTTTATACCAATCACCATTAGCCAATACGGAAGTAGTAGCGAACGCTTTTTTACCGAATGACTGTTTGGGAGGTGTAATGTCATAAGTAATCTCTATTACAAAGTTTTGGAAAGGCAAAACCTCATTAGTAGTAGCATTTAAAACTAAGGGTAAAAAAGTAACACCAACTACAGAATTTCCATTTTCGAGCCCTTTAACTAGTTGTAAATTGTAATCTTTTAAAGTTTTAAGTAATTCTTGATTTTGTATTTTGCTTTTGATACCTATATTGCCAAATGTTATTTGTTTAATTTCTACGTTAATATTTGTTGCGTTGGTGTTTAATCTAAACACTTCGTTAAAATAGGGATGATAAAATTGTTTTGAAGTAATCGATGCGTTTTTAAAAGTGATAAAATTGGGAAACACCAACTCGTTTTGCACAACGTTTTCTTGCTCAATCCAGTTTATGCTTCTTTGGAAACGAAGTACAGCTGCATTTGTTTGTTTTAACATAAGTGCTGTAAAAGAAAAGATTACGAAAAATGTTTTTACACGAGGCAATAAAAATTGCATAAAAGTTGACAAATTATTTATAATTGAAAAATACATTGGTTGCGAAACATAACGTTAACAAATGAAATTAATTATATGTTTATTACCAATAACAGGGGGTAATATAAACAATTTAAAATAAAAATGGGGTATGTTGAGTTATGTTAGGTACAATTAACCTAAATCAACGATAAGGTTTGACACAAAAATGAAATTGACACTTTCGACTAAAAGGAAGTTATTTATATATATGGTAATAATGTTAGTTGTGAAAGGCGACCTGTTAGCGCAGGACCCTCACTTTTCGCAATTTTACGCTAATCCAATGTACATAAATCCAGCGTTTGCAGGTAGTTCAAATCACGGAAGGATTGTTTCAAATGCACGTAACCAATGGAGTAGTATTGCGGGTACTTTTACAACAATTTCAGCTTCGTATGATGAGCATTTTGATGTTATAAATGGTGGTTTTGGTGTGATGGTAACGCGTGATCAAGCAGGTATTGGTTTGCTTACTAGTAACAATGTTTCCGCAGCCTATTCGTATCAAATTCCAGTTAACAAATACTTAACATTTAGGGCAAGCGTGCAAGCTGGTATTATTCAAAAAACATTAGATTTTGGCAACTTTACATGGGGCGACCAAATTCTTAAACAATATGGAATTGTGAAACCCGTAACAGGCGAAAATCCTCCTAATCCGGCTATTGCAATACCTAATTTTGGTGCTGGATTTGTTGGTTATACAAAGTTTGTTTTTGCGGGATTTGCAATGCACAATTTAACAGAACCTAGCCAAGCTTTTTGGACCAACTATGATAGCAAAAATGTAATAAGCAGAAAAATTACAGTACATGCTGGTGCTCAAATTCCATTAGTTAAAGGTAAAAAGTTAAAAGACAACATAAGCCTTTCTCCAAATGTATTGTACATGCAACAGGGGGCTTTTTCAGAGTTAAACTTAGGACTTTACTACAATAAAGGATCTTATATTATTGGTACTTATTTTAGACAAACTACTGCTAATTCTGATGCTTTAGTTGTTTTACTAGGGCTGCGATATGAGAAGGTTCGTATTGGTTATTCTTATGATGCTACGGTTTCGAATGCTAGGCCTGGAGCTCGAGCATCTCATGAAGTTTCCTTGTCATTTGAGTTGAAAAAACGCACACCAAAAAGAACTATCAGAGCAATTCGTTGTCCAGAGTTTTAGTTTCGAATTATTTTTATACATTTGTATAGCTTAATCATGCACTTATGCCTCTTTTTCGTGTTTTCATAATAATTGCTGGGTGTTTGTTGCTTGTGCCAAAGGTTCAAGCCCAAGATCCACAGTTTAGCCAGTTTTATGCAGTACCACTGTATACAAATCCTGCATTTGCTGGTGCAAGCGGAAATATGCGATTTAATGCAGCATATCGTGATCAATATATTGGCATTGCCAATAATTTTAAAACAACTTATGCAAGCTTTGATGCACATGTAAATAAACTTAACGGAGGTATTGGCGTAAGTTTTTTAAATGATGTGGCTGGCGATGGCAGATTAACTACAAATCAGGCTAGCTTAACTTATGCATTTTATACGGCATTAAACCGTAAGGTACGCATGAGGTCGGCTGTTCAAACCACCTTTGTTCAAAAGTCTTACGATTTTAGTAAATTTAATTTTGGCGACCAAATTGATGATAGATTAGGGTTTGTAAATCCAACAAGGGAGCCAATTGGGTCACAAAATCGAATATTTCCAAATTTTTCTGCAGGAGCAGTTGTGTATAGCGAAATTTTTTTCGCTGGGGTTGCTATTCATAACCTAACAGAACCTAATCAATCTTTTTATTACGAAAACAGTCCTAAGGAAGAGTTTAAATTGCCTAGAAGATATACTATTCATGCAGGACTAAATATTGAATTAACCAAAGAGCGCGATGAACATCAACGCGTGGTTTTGTCGCCCAATATTTTGTATATGAGCCAACGTAACTTTAATCAGCTTAACATTGGTACATACATAAAAAAGCAAGCAGCAATCGCTGGTTTATGGTTTCGTCAAACAAGTAAAAATACCGATGCTGCAATTGTAATGTTAGGTATTAAGTTCCCTAAATTTAGGCTAGGTTATAGTTATGATATTACATTGTCGGGAGCTAAAACAGCAACTAATGGTTCGCATGAAATATCTTTGATTTTTGAAATTAAGCCTGTCGAAAAACAAAGGTCAAGGCTAAAAATTATACCATGCCCAGCGTTTTAATCAAAAAAATCTAATATTTATTGGAATAATTACATTTATTTTACGTTATATTTGAAAAATTTAATACTTCAAAACGAATTAATATGAAGCAGGCCACAAAAGTATTTCTTTTAGCAGCACTAGCCCAATGCGTCCTTATTGGCACAGGCTGTAAAAAACAAAAGTCGGAGACTACCGGCTGGCAATATAATAACGAAAAGTGGGGCGGCTTTGAAAAACCAAAGTTCCAAGAACAAGAAACTGGTCCCGGTTTAGTTTTTGTTGAAGGCGGTACTGTTACGCTAGGTAACTTTGAAAACGATGTTATATTTGAACGTAATGCGCTTAAACGTAGGGTTTCAATTCCTAGTTTTTATATGGACGAAACAGAGGTAACCAATTTCCATTATTTGGAGTATTTATATTGGTTAAACCGTGTGTTTGTTGATAATCCATTGGTTTATCTTGGTGCTTTACCAGATACTTTGGTGTGGCGTAACAAACTTTCATACAACGAACCTTATGTATTGTATTACCTGCGTCATCCAGCATACAGAGAATATCCTGTGGTAGGTGTTAGTTGGTTGCAAGCTAAAGCATACACTGATTGGCGTACCGATCGTGTAAATGAGATGATTTTAGCACGTGAAGGTTTTATCGATCTTGATGTACAAAAAACAACAGGTGAAAGTAACTTTAACACAGAGGCATACTTGCTTGGCTTGTATACACCAACTGTAAAAAAAGAATTGAGAGATTATGCCCCAGGTGGAAAAACCGTCAGGTGCGTATGGAAGATGGTATCCTTTTGCCTGATTACCGTTTACCAACTGAGGCAGAGTGGGAATATGCAGCATATGGTTACTTATCTCCTGAGTACAATGAAAATATTGATGTTAAACGTATTTATCCTTGGGATGGTTTAACTATGCGTAGAAATGATACTGAGCAAAACCGTGGTACAATGTATGCAAATTATATGCGTGGTAGAGGTGATGCTGCTGGTGTTGCTGGTAGATTAAATGATGCAGGGTTTTATACTGTACCAGTTAAAAACGAAGACTATTTACCTAACGATTTTGGTTTATACCACATGGCAGGTAATGTAAGTGAGTGGACTATGGATGTTTACCGTCCTTTATCTTGGGAAGATGGTCAAGAAATGGCTCCTTTTCGTGGTAACGTTTACAAAACTAAAATTACTGATGCCGATGGAATTATTGAAGAAAAAGATAGCTTAGGTAGAATTCCATATAGAGAAGTTACAGAAGCTGAAAACGCTAAACGTAGAAACTACCGTAAAGCAAATAATATTGGCTTTAAAGATGAATTAGAGTATGCTGATTTAGATCAAAAGTATGATTATGGTGTTACTAGTTTAATTCAAAATACTGCACGTGTCTATAAAGGTGGTTCTTGGAATGATAGAGCTTATTGGATGACACCTGGTTCGAGAAGATTTTTGGAGCAAGATTTATCAACATCTACCATAGGATTTAGATGTGTGATGGATAGGGTAGGCGATCCTCGAAAATCTAAATAAAAACAGATAAAATAAATTTTAAAAGCTGTTTCAATGCAAATTGAAATAGCTTTTTTTTTGTGTTTATCCAGCAGTTTCGTTGTGATTATATTGCAAGTTGAATTGATTGGTCATTTAGTTTCTGATGTACTAATACTATAATCAAGTCAATATCTAGAATAAATTACGCATGCTTTTCAAAACAAATTGAGGTTTGTAGATGTGGATATTTTAATAGTTTGGCTGAGTCGAAGCATTACAAATATTAAGCTTCAAATTTGCTTATTCGTGTTTTTTTTGCCTTTGTATTATAGTTTTAACCGCTATAATTTAACTACAAAAAAGCGGTTATTTCACTTTAATGAAATAACCGCTAGCAAATATATTTAGGTATCTTTTTAACTAATTTAACGATTGCGTTTTTCGCCCAATTCTTTTAGATCCTTTGCATCTAGCTTGCACTTATCAGCAGAATCTTCTTTATAAAACACCAGCTCTCCGGTTGTGGAAGTGATTATTTTACTACAAGTTTTTTCGGCTTTGCTATAAAAGAAAAGTAACTTATCTGCACGTTTCATGATGGCTTTATAGGCCTCAGTCATTAGCACATCTTCTACATCTCCACCCCAAAGTTCTGCCGCATCTTCTTTACCTTTTAAGTCAAGTGATCTTAACGGAAACATCAATACTTGGTCAAGTAATCCTTTATCTGAGGGAGCGTTTTCCGCTATATATTTTGTAGTAATTCCCTTATCGTTTTCGGCCATAATTGCTGTGTTAAAATAATTATTTAACATTTGCACAGCAAGGGTAAGTTCTGGTCTCCAGTCTAATGTGTCAATTAAATTCCCACAATGTGCTCCCGCAACTAGTTCATCCTCGGCAGCTTTTTTCTTAAATTTGGTACCTGTAGTTACAACTAAGCCATTAAAATCTATTTCGCTGGTGCCTAACTTTGCTTTAATTTTAGTGCCCTTACTTTTACTAAAATATAAGTAACTAAATTCTGGTTTGTTATATTGTTTCATTGCAGTATCGTAATCAAAAATAAACCCGCTGTTAAATGTCCAATATTTTTCAACGGCTTCTTTTATTGATGCGTTATAAGCACTATCCTGGGCTAAAACAATAACCAATCTAGTATCTTTAAATTTTTCAATGTCTGCTTTTTTCTTTTTAAAACCTACTTGAGCAAATGCACTTGTTATGCTAAAAAGTGTAAATAATAATAAAGTTGTTTTTTTCATTTATCTCTCCTTTTCAAGTTTAAATTATACCCAAATAAAACAAAAAAGCAGCTCAAAACCGAACTGCTTTTAAAAAATATCTTAA
Organism: Bacteroidia bacterium; assembly: GCA_018058165.1. Taxonomy (GTDB): domain Bacteria; phylum Bacteroidota; class Bacteroidia; order UKL13-3; family UKL13-3; genus UBA6183. The sequence goes on along the minus strand of JAGPCI010000019.1, from coordinate 3,876 downwards.
ATAACACATTATTTACATGGCATTTTCTAATCCATATTGTTTTGCATATTGGCTTAATTGGTCGCGTAACTGCCTGCGCGCCACAAAAATTCTAGTTTTAACAGTACCTATAGGTACGTGTAAAATTTCTGCTATTTCGTGGTATTTAAAACCTTTGGTGTTCATTGTAAAAGGTTTTTTTAAGCTTTCTGGTAATGTGTTTATAGCACTTTCTATATCATTTAGTACAAACTTTTGTTCTGCTTCATTTTTAATAAGTGGCGAAACAGCATCTAAATAATAATCATTATCGGTTTGGTCTATAAACGTATTTCTTTTAACCATTCTGCGGTAATTATTTATAAAAGTATTTTTCATTATGGTGTATAACCATCCTTTTAAATTTGTACCGTCAGTAAATTTATCACTATATGTGATAGCTTTTAGCATAGTATCTTGTACTAAATCGTTTGTATCTTCTATGTTTTTTGTTAGTTGATACGCATAATGACGTAAAGATTGTGTTTCTTTTTGAACTGTTCTTTTAAAGTCTATACTTGTCATGTTGTTTATGTTTTTGGGTTAAATGTTAAACAAAGGTATGCTGTCATTTCAAAAAAGCAATACTTTTTGTTTAATTAACTGCAAAAAAAGTTAAACAATCGTTAATGCATTGAATTGCAGTGTTATAATTTACATTTGTCATAATTTTATGTCTTTTGTGCTTGAAATTTCATTATCTATTGGGTGTTTTGTTTATCATTTTTGTTAAAAAGTAAAACAATGTGCTTTATTTAGGGTTAACTGTATTTACTTTATTAATAATGCAGATGCCATATTGTTTAATTTACACTGTACATTTGTGTTTGTTATAAAAAATTGATTAATTAATGGAAATATCAGTATCACGTAAAGCCCACTTTAATGCAGCACACAGGTTGCACCTGCCAAATTGGAGTGATGAGCAGAACAGGGCATTCTTTGGCACATGTAATAACCCCAACTACCATGGTCATAACTACAACCTAATTGTTACTGTTACGGGCCAATTAAATGAAGAAACGGGCTATTTGATTGATATAAAGGAGTTGAGTAATATAATAGAAGAAGAAGTAGAAGCTAGGTTTGATCATAAAAACTTAAATTTAGATACTGAAGAATTTAAAAACTTGAACCCTACGGCTGAAAATATTGCAGTAGTTATATGGAAGTTGATTAAGAATAAGATTGACTCTAATTTAAAATTGAAAGTTACATTATATGAAACCGAAAGAAATTTTGTTGAATACGCAGGAAACTAATCATCACCACGAAAATGTTGGAGATTCGCATGGTTCGTTTTCTTTAGAAACGCCACTTAGAGCTGATGCTTTTGAGTTGGATAATGATTTAAAAATAGAACTTATTGAAAAGCATTTTAAGGAAATAATGCAAATTTTAGGTTTAGATTTATCTGATGATAGTTTAAAAGGAACGCCACACCGTGTTGCAAAAATGTATGTTACTGAAATATTTTCAGGTCTTAATCCTGCAAATGCACCAGAGGTAAAACTATTTGAAAACAAGTACCAGTACAAAAACATGTTGGTAGAAAAGTCAATTAGTTTTCATAGCGTTTGCGAGCATCATTTTGTGCCTATTGTAGGCAAAGCACATGTTGCATACATACCCAATGGTAAAGTTGTTGGCTTAAGTAAACTAAATAGAATTGTGCGTTATTTTGCTCGCAGACCACAAGTACAAGAGCGTATGACTATACAAATTGCTAATATGCTTAAAGAAGCTTTAGGTACAAATGATGTGGCTGTTTTAATTGAAGCAGATCATATGTGTGTAGCTTCTCGAGGTGTGCAAGATGTAACAAGCAATACCATTACTAGCGAGTACACTGGTAAGTTTTTAGATTGTAAGACTAGAGAAGAGTTTTTAAAATATATTACAATAAACAACATGTAATTTTTTTAGATTGCATTACACTAAAAGTGAATTGAAAAATCAGTTCACTTTTTTTATGCACCAAACTTAATCAATCGGTGTTTAGGTATTTTATCAAGGCTTAAAAGCTCTTTTATAAAGTAGTTTTCTTTAAGTGGTTTTATTAAGGTTTTAATTTTTTCTAAATCTTGTAAATCTATTTGGTTATGCAAATAACCCATGCCATAAAACTTACCATTGTCAATTAAAATACAGCACAGTTCATCTTCTTTTAACCCTTTATCAATAATTGCGTAACTGTCTTTTTGGGTTAATTCGGTTATGGTTAAATATACCCTTGCATTATAACTTTCGGGAGTTTCGTTAAACTGACAAGCACCAGCGCAACAGCCCGCTATTAGTGCAGCACAAGGTTCTTTTTGTGGGTTTATCATACACATTTTTGGGCATAAGTTGTTTGCTATAACTAACTTTTGTAAATGGTTAAAGGCATCTGCCAAATTGGGGTATGTATTTAATGGGCTGCTTTGTTTTCGAACTTTATCTATTGCTAAGCGCAAGTATCCTTTTTGATCTTCGTAATCGTAAATGGCATAGTTAAACTCTAAACTTTTTTGCGATTTATTATGTTTGGGCCAATGCTTTTTTATTTCGGTTGATTCGAGTATGAGTGCTTGTAACTCGGTTGCTACTACTTCAAACCCAACATGAAAAATTTCGCGTAAAAAATTCTGTCGTTTTTCACTGCTACTATTTCCACTAAAATGCGAAAGCACACGTTTTTTTAAGTTGATGGCTTTACCTACATATATAATTTTACCTTGTTGATCATAAAAATAATATACTCCTGGAGTATCTGGCAAAACATCAAATTCTTCGCGTGGTAAATTAGGAGGTAAAGTAGCTTCTTTCGAACCTTTTTTTAAGAAACTATCAATGATGGTTTGGTTATCATCAGCTTTTAAAATTCTTTCAAGTACTTTTACGGTAGCCTCTGCATCACCAAAAGCCCTATGTCTATTATGTAAATTAATGCCTAACGATTGGCATAAATTACCCAAACTATAAGAACTAAATCCTGGAAATACCTTACGACTTAACCTTACCGTGCAAAGTTTTTTTACTTGTAAATCTAGTCCAACATGTTCGAGGTGATGTTTGATAAAGGTGTAATCAAAATTAACATTATGCGCCACAAAAATATTGTTGTTTAGCATGTCGTAAATTTTATTGCTTACTGTTTCAAAGCTTGGTGCATTTTCAACCATCTTATTGGTAATGCCAGTGTATCCTTCAATAAATGCGGGTATATAAACTCCAGGGTTTATAAGTGTAGTAAACGAATCGGTAACGCGAGTGCCATCATGCAAAAAAATTGCTATTTCGGTAATACCATTATTATTGGCATGGCCGCCTGTGGTTTCAATATCAACTATGGCAAACATAGTGGCAAATGTAATGGCTTATACTGAACCAAAATGCTAATTATTTTAGTAATTTATAACGCAACTGAACTAGTCCACTTTCATAACTTTTGCTACTTACTAATAACAAGTTTTGTTGGTTAAAACCTTCAGAAAACAGCCTAATTCCATCGCCCAATAAGGTAGGAATAATAGATATTATAAACTCATCTATTAGTTTATGTTGTAACAGTTGGTGTATGATTTGTGCACCACCATCACAAAAAATATTTTTTCCGGTTTTTGCTTTTAAGGTGGCAACCAATTCTATTAAATTATCGTTATAAAAACTAACGTTTCCAATTGCAGGTTTGGGAGTACGTGTAATCACAAATGTTTCTTGGTTGGCATGAGGAAATTCAGTAACCATACTCAATACTTTATCATAGGTGCGTTTACCAATAATTACAGTGTCTACTGTATTTATAAACTCACGGTAGCCATAATCTTCTCCAATAGTATCAACCATTGATAAAAAAGATAAATCATCATTTTTTGA
>JAGPCI010000186.1 GCA_018058165.1 Bacteroidia bacterium | reverse complement strand
CCCATTCCAACTCACGCTCTAAAGCTTTTGCACGTTTGCCTTCAGCTTTATCTTCGGCTTTTAACCTATTGGCCTTTTGCTCTAACCAACTACTGTAATTACCTTTCCAAGGAATTCCTTCACCACGATCTAGTTCAAGTATCCATCCTGCTACGTTATCTAAGAAGTAACGATCATGCGTAACTGCAATTACAGTACCTGGGAAGTTTTTCAAGAATTGCTCTAACCAATCAACAGATTCAGCATCCAAATGATTTGTAGGTTCATCTAATAATAATATATCAGGATTGCTAAGTATTAACCTGCATAATGCAACACGCCTGCGTTCTCCACCACTCAGCACACTAATAGGAGTTTCAGGGTCGGGGCAACGTAAAGCATCCATAGCTTTTTCTAAAGTAGTATCCACTTCCCAAGCATTAGCTGCATCAATTTTATCTTGCAACTCGGCCGAGCGGTTCATTAACTTTTCCATTTTATCGCCATCTTCGTAATTTTCTGGCAAACCCATCGATTCGTTAACTGCGTTATATTCGTCAAGTAATGCAAATGTTTCAGCAACACCTTCTTTAACAACCTCAATTACTGTTTTAGTTTCGTCAAGCGTTGGCTCTTGCTCCAAAAACCCAATTTTGTAATTTTTGCTATCAAAAACTACTTCGCCTTGAAAGTTTTTATCAATACCTGCAATAATTTTTAATAGGCTTGATTTACCCGAACCATTTAGTCCTAAAACACCAATTTTAGCACCATAAAAAAACGATAGGTAAATATTTTTTAAAACTTGTTTTTGCGGAGGAAAGGTTTTACTAACCCCAGCCATAGAAAATATTATTTTGTGATCTGTCATAATTGTTTAAAAGTATGCGAATTTAAAATTAACTCTGTATATAGTTTCATAAAAAGTTAAAATAGCACAATTATAATATCAATATGAATACGCAGTTAAACAAAGTTTGTCAAATAAGCGGTAAAACAGGCGATGCGTAAAGTATGTTGCCAGCAAAAGCTATAAGTGCGCATGTGGTGCATTTGATTAAAAAAAGTGGACAGGCATGGAATAAAGATGGTTTTGTACATATAGAAAGTATTAACAAAATTTTACAAGCAGAACCAAAAGATAGTAAATCTGAATTGATTGAGTTAACAGCCGAGGAAGTTGAAGATACCTTTAAAAACAACTTAACATTTGGCCAACGCATGGCCGATAAAATTGCCGCCTTTGGAGGAAGTTGGACTTTCATTTTGTTTTTTTTCGCATTTATTTTAATTTGGATAACCTTTAATGCTATTAATTTATTTAGCACCAGGTTTGATGGGTATCCATTTATATTACTAAATTTAATATTAAGTTGTTTGGCCGCTGTGCAGGCTCCTATTATAATGATGAGCCAAAATAGGCAAGAAGACAAGGACAGGTTGCGTGCCCAAAACGATTATAATATTAACACAAAAGCCGAGTTAGAAATTAGGGAATTACATTTAAAAATAGATTTATTACTAAAAACTCAACACCACAAAAACAGCAATTAAAATGCATAAAAAAAGAGGTCTTAAAAAAGACCTCTTTAAAATAAAAAAATATTCTAATTAGTACCTTGCGTTTCCGCTAACCATACCTGTTTTATTTGGGTTGATACACATAACAGGAATGGTACGTGAGGTATTTACAATTTGTTGTGCGTATGTTCCAAAAACCATTTCAGAGAAATCTTTATCCTCGGTTCTTGTCATAATCATTAACATATCAGCGTCAATACTTTCAGCATACTTAACGGTTTCTTCAGCAAAATTACCATCTAGTTTACTTACAATATGCGTTGTGTATTCAATATTGTTTTCGTCTAAAATGTTTTTTACTTGATGCAATGCTCCTTCAATTTTAGCATCTGCAATTTCGTCATTTGCTTTAAAGCTAAATAACCTAATTACCGAACCATAAGATTTTCCTAAATGAATAGCCCATTTAACTTTTTGGCGCGACTCTAAAGATAAATCAATAGGGAAAACGATGTTTTTATAAAGATTAGTTTTTTGAGCAGATTTAACTACAATAACAGGCACTTTACTATGAATAATAGTACGAGAAGAGTTACTACCTAATATTTGGCCTAAGCCAGATGCACCATGCGAACCCATAATAACACTATCGCATTTTAGCTCTTCAACCACACTAGCAATAACATTGTAAATTTTACCTGTACGTATAACAATAGTACAATCAATATTGTGAGTTGTTTTAATTTCTTCAACTAATTTTACCAAACGAATATTTGCAGCTTCTTTAAGCATTTCAATTTGTTTTTCGTTACGACCTAAAAGCCCGCCCAAAAAAGCCTCTTCGATAACATATAAAAGCGCTAAATTATTGTTAAAGTGCTTAGCTACAGTAATAGCATGATCTAATGCATTCATTGCAATGTCGCTAAAATCTAAAGGAATTAAAACAGTGTTTGTTTGTGTTGTTTGCATAATGTTTAATATGTAAATTGCCCTACAAATATAGTGTAGATTTTTAATCTAACACATGACATAATTCAAACCATTTAATGAAATAACTCATGAGTACAATAATACCTGAAAGTGAATTGGTACTAAACAGTGATGGAAGCATCTATCACCTTAATATTTTACCCGAAGATATTGCTGAAACAATTATTTTGGTAGGCGACCAAAACCGTGTGCCTGAAGTATCAAAGCACTTTGATAAAATTGAAATTAAAAAAGCTAAACGAGAATTTATTACGCATACAGGATACCTTGGCAATAAACGAATAACCGTAATATCAACAGGAATTGGCACTGATAATATTGATATTGTGGTAAACGAGCTTGATGCTTTGGCAAATATTAACTTACAAACGCGCGAGGTTTTAGAAACGCCAAAGGTTTTAAACTTTATTAGAATTGGCACAAGTGGATCGTTGCAGGCAGATGTAGAGGTAAATGATGTATTAATTTCTACTTATGGATTGGGCCTAGATAGTTTGATGCAATTTTATGATTACGAAGAAAATGATGAAATATCGAACATGTTAAATGCCATTGACGAACAATTAGAAATGGTATTTGTAAACCCATATTTATTTAAAGCACCTGGAGTTTTGTTTGATAAATTTGAAAAAACTTTTAAAAAAGGGATAACCGCAAGTTGCTGTGGCTTTTATGCTCCCCAAGGGCGAATGTTGAGGGCACAGGCTAAATACGAAGACTTAATTAGCAAATTATCAAGCATTGATGTAAACGGATGCAGGGTTACAAACTTTGAAATGGAAACTGCTGCAATTTATGGTATGGCAACTCTTTTAGGGCATGAAGCCGTTTCTGTTAATGCCATTTTAGCCAATAGAATTAACCATACCTTTAGCCATAATCCAAAACTGGTTGTAGAAAATGCTATACAAAAAGTATTAGAAATAATATAAACTGAATAATAGTAAATTAAGGCGAGCACATTAACGATTCAAAATAACATTTATCGCTGACAAACAAACAACTAACTAACAATTAACTGTAATTTGACAATAATATAATTTTGGCAATATTTAGACACATTGTTATGTGATTAAATTTATATTTTTTACTTATATCGTAATGATTATTTTTGTTGCCATTTCGAAATCGAACAACTTTAAATATGACAACCAATTCAATAGTTGAAAAAATTCTGGCTAATGCCGGACAAACTTTCAAAAATTTAACACCTGCACAATTGGTGCAACATGCTATTAAAAATGGCGAAGGTGTATTATCGGATACAGGTGCATTAATGGCCGACACCGGAGAATTTACAGGTCGCTCACCAAAAGACAAATTTTGTGTAGTTGATACTAAAACAGAAAACACTGTATGGTGGGGAGATGTTAACCAAAAATTTGACCCGGCTAAGTTTGACGCTTTGTTAAACAAAGTAATTAAACATTTTGAAGGTAAAACAGTTTACACCCGCGATGCATATGCATGTGCTGACCCAAAGTACCGCTTAAACATTCGTGTTTTTAACGAAATTGCATATAACAACTTATTTTGCAATAACCTGTTTTTACGCCCTACAGCCGAAGAGTTAACAAATTTTGAACCTGAGTGGTTAATTATTAATGCGCCATCATTTAAAGCTATTGCTGCCGAAGATGGTACACGCCAACACAATTTTACCATGATTGATTTTACTCGTAAAATTATATTAATTGGTGGAAGCGCATATACAGGCGAAATTAAAAAAGGTATCTTTACTGTATTAAACTATATTTTACCTGAAGAAAAAGGTGTGCTATCAATGCATTGCTCAGCTAATATTGGTAAAAAAGGTGATACTGCCATTTTCTTTGGATTATCTGGTACAGGTAAAACTACTTTATCTGCCGATCCTGAACGTAAACTTATTGGTGACGATGAGCATGGTTGGGCGGATGATAGTGTATTTAACTTTGAGGGTGGTTGCTATGCAAAATGTGTTGATTTAAGTAAAGAAAAAGAACCTCAGATTTTTGATGCCATTAAGTTTGGTTCATTGTTAGAAAATACACGTTTTTTCCCAGGCACATCAACTGTAGATTACACCAATATTTCAGTAACTGAAAATACACGTGCAGCTTATCCAATTGATTATATTGATAATATTGCTACGCCATCAGTTGGTAAAACGCCCGAAAATGTTTTCTTTTTAACTGCTGATGCATTTGGTGTTTTACCTCCAATATCTAAGTTAAACCCAGGCCAAGCTATGTATAGCTTTATTAGTGGTTACACTGCAAAAGTTGCTGGTACCGAAGCTGGAGTTACAGAGCCACAAGCTACTTTCTCTGCTTGTTTTGGCCGTGTATTTTTACCATTACACCCAGGTAAATATGCTAAAATGTTAGGCGAAAAATTAAAAGCAAATCCTAATATTAATGTGTGGTTAATTAACACTGGTTGGACTGGAGGTTCTTATGGTACAGGTTCTCGTATGAAATTATCATATACCCGTGCAATGATTACTGCAGCATTAAATGGTGAGTTAAACAATGTAGCATTCGAAAACCACCCTGTATTTGGATATGCAATGCCAAAAACTTGTCCTAATGTGCCAGAAGAATTATTAAACCCACGTAACACTTGGGCTGATAAGGCTGCATACGATGCACAAGCAAATAACTTAGCTAACATGTTTGTTAAAAACTTTGAGCAATATGCTGCTGGAGTTGATGCAGAAATTATTAACGCTGCACCTAAAGCAAGCCAAAGCAACTAATATCATTAATATATATAAATAAAAAAGCGACTCGAAAGTGTCGCTTTTTTT
>JAGPCI010000185.1 GCA_018058165.1 Bacteroidia bacterium | reverse complement strand
AAGTTTACACTGTTTGAGCCTCGTTTAAGCCATTGTTTAACACCATTCTGTTTGTTAAATGTTTACTTTATATTTGTTGTTTTATCTGTTATCGGTACCGCTATTAGTTCGCTGGCTACTGGCTACTGGCTGTCTGGTGGCTGTCTGAGCGTAGCCGAAGACAGAAGACAGCAGCTACAACCCATTATGAAAGGATACATGTACATATTAAAATGCGCGGATGGTAGTTACTATACTGGTAGTACTATACATTTAGAATATCGTTTCAATCAACATCAAAATGGAGAAGGTGCCAATCATACAAAAAAACATTTGCCTGTTGAGTTAGTTTACTATGAAGAATTTAATAGAATAGACCACGCGTTTTATAGAGAAAAACAAGTACAAGGTTGGAGCAGAAAAAAGAAAGAAGCACTAATAAATAACAAACCTGAGGACCTTCATTTATTATCTGTTTGTAATAATAATACACATTACAGCAATTTTAATAAAGATACCAAGAGCGAGTCTGCAGAATAAAACTAAAAGTACTAACTAGGTAATTGTAATAGCATCATAACCCAATAAAAAAACTTCAATCCAAAAAAACAGGGGCGCAAAAATAAATTTTCGCGCCCCTGTTAACTTTATACAATCCTTAAATTTTATATTTCAATTAATGAGCTAAAGGTGGTACGTTGGTATCAGCAATTGGGCTATCTAAAATAACTTCTGCTTTTACTTCTACCGTTTCTACATCAAAAGGACGTTTACCTAAAATCTCTTCTAAATCGTGCTGAAATAATATTTCGCGTTTTAATAATATGCGCGATAACTCTTCCAATTTATCACGTTTTTCAAGCAACAGCTCTTTGGTTTTTTGGTAGCACATATCTATTTGCTTGCGCACTTCCATGTCAATCAATTCAGCAGTTTTATCACTATATGGTTTTGTAAATCCATACTCGTTATTGGGGTCGTTAAAACTTACGTTACCTACCACCGTATTCATACCATAAATAGTTACCATAGCATACGCCATACGTGTTATACGCTCCAAATCATTTTGCGCACCAGTACTAACTCTTCCAAACACAATATCTTCTGCTACACGTCCGCCTAATGTCATGCACATCATGTTCTCCATTTGCTCTGTAGTATACAAATATTGGTCTTTTGGCAAATATTGCGCATAACCTAAAGCCGCAACACCTCGAGGTACAATACTTACCTTAACCAACGGATCTAAGTCTTTTAAAAACCATCCAACAATTGCATGTCCGCTTTCGTGGTAGGCAATAATTTCTTTTTCCTCTGGCGAAATAATTTTGTTTTTCTTTTCTAAACCACCAATCACACGATCAACCGCATCTTGAAAATCTTGCATATCGATTTCGTGTTTATTTTTACGTGCAGCAATTAATGCGGCCTCGTTACAAACATTAGCAATTTCGGCACCTGCAAAACCAGCAGTTTGGGTTGCCAATCTATCGGCATTAACATCACTATTTAATTTAAGTGGTTTTAAATGCACCCTAAATATTTCGGCACGGCCAGCTAAATCTGGTTTATCAATAGAAATTTGTCTATCAAAACGACCCGGACGTAACAACGCAGAATCTAAAATATCAGGCCTGTTGGTAGCTGCTAAAATAATTACACCCGAATCGGTAGAAAAACCATCCATTTCGGTTAATAATTGATTTAAGGTATTTTCACGTTCATCATTACCACCTTGCATGGTGTTTTTTCCACGTGCACGACCAACAGCATCAATCTCATCAATAAAAATAATACATGGCGCTTTTTCTTTTGCCTGACGGAATAAATCACGCACACGGCTGGCTCCAACACCTACAAACATCTCCACAAAATCAGAACCTGAAAGTGAAAAGAATGGAACACCTGCTTCGCCAGCAACAGCTTTTGCTAATAAAGTTTTACCAGTACCTGGAGGGCCAACAAGCAATGCGCCTTTAGGAATTTTACCTCCTAAGTTGGTGTATTTTTTAGGGTTTTGAAGGAAATCTACAATTTCCATAATCTCTACCTTGGCTTCATCTAATCCGGCTACATCTTTAAAGGTAATTTTTACTAAATTTTCTTTATCAAAAAGTTGAGCCTTCGATTTTCCGATGTTAAACAATTGTCCTCCACCAGCTCCGCCACCGCCCATTTTTCGCATCAAAAACATCCACAATCCTAGTAATAATAAGAATGGTAAAATCCATCCTAAAATATCGCCAAAATAATTATGTTGGGTAGTATATTCTACCTGAATTTGTATTGCTTGACCGGGATTACGTTGTGTGTATTCTGCTTCGGCATCTTTTAAATCGGCCCTAAATTGGGTTACATCACCTATTTCAAAATAGTAATGCGGACCAATATCTTCGCCAAAAAGTTTGCGGTCTTTTAAGTCTTTAAATTTATCACTTGTTAAAGCTTCTTTTTTTAAAGTTACCTCAGCAGTTTTTTCATTTACAATGGTAATTTTCTCAACATTATTGGCCAATACCATATCACTTTTAACCTTAAACCAAGTAGATTTAAGTGCTACATCGTGTGGCATTAGTTGTATACCAATAAATATGGCGAATATTAAACCATATATCCAGTAAAAATTGAACTTTGGCATTTGCGGCACCTTTGGTTTACGAGACCCATTGGGCGAATTTTGAGGACGTTGGTTGTTTGGTTCTATATCAGCCATTTATGTTTTTATGATTTTATTTTTTTGTGAAATTATTTTTTATGAAGCAAGGTTAATTAGAATTTGCCTTTTAACCAACATTAAACGCTTTGTTTTGCTAATTGTTTGTATACCCAACTATCCACTAGCGGAATACAAAACTGCGTATTTAACTCTCCTACATTAGCAACCAATTTATTATAAAATATGGTTTGTGGGTTTATTAAACCATCAGTTAACAGTTCGGCTAATTTGCCTTTTGTGCCAAATGCTATGTTACCGTTTTGTTCAAACTCAATTTGCAAACGATTAAATAAATTAATGCCCAATTGTTGCTCCCACTGTTGTACCAAATGTATAGACTTATCAATACCACAACCACTAATATCGTGTTTTGCTAAATCAACCCCAAATACTAAAAACACATCGTTAATTATCTTAAACGAAGCACTTAAAGGCATTTGATGTGCAGTCCATTCCTCGGTAAATTTATCAGCAGCAGCTTGTATCAATTCTTTTTGCGAATTTGATAAAGTATTTGAAGCAGCATAAACCCAAACACGGGCATTGTTGGGTAATTGATTAAATTCAACTCTCATTGTGTGGCGAAAATAACCAAAAATCAAGCCATTGCCATATTGACTGTATAACTTTACTTTGTTATTATTTTAAAATTGGTAAAATAAAACTAAAACCAAGTAAAATATAATCGAAAAAAAACTGCATAACGGCTTACTGATAAATACTTGCACCTTACAGCATCTATCACTAAATATAATGCAGGTATAAGGTAAACCTTATAATTAAATCGGTAAAAAAACTGCCAGTTGTAAGCCATCAACCCAAATATTGCAAAGAATAAAACTGTATTTGTTATCATTGCAGTTAATGGAATTAAACTCAAGTTCGATTGTGATAATAGGTGCAGGCCCAGCAGGCTGTTCTACTTCACTATTTTTAGCCAAACACAAAATAGCTCATACCATAATTGATAAGGCTGTTTTTCCGCGCGATAAGGTGTGTGGTGATGCGCTAAGTGGCAAAACTGTATATGTATTAAACCAACTAGACCCAACTATAATACCTGCTTTTGATAAACAAAAAAATGAATTTATTGAAAGTTGGGGGGTGAAATTTGTTGCGCCAAATGGAAAAGCTATTGATATTCCGTTTAAGCAAGATATGAGCAAAGAGCAGTATCCGCCAGGGTTTATTAGCAAACGTATTGATTTTGATAACGAACTTTTTAACCGATTGGATAAAAATTATGCTACGGTAATTGATGATGCCGAAGTAACTGATATTTTAAAAACCAATGCAGGCACAACTATAAAATACAAGAAAAATAATTCGGAATTTGAAATTAATGACATAAAAATATTAGTTGGTGCCGAGGGTGATAGAAGTATTGTAGCTAAAAAACTTTCGCCCAATAAAAAAGAAAACGAACACTATTGTGCAGGCATAAGGGCATACTATCAAGGCGTAACTGGTATGCATAATCAAAATTTTATTGAGTTACATTTTTTACCCGAAATGTTGCCTGGCTATTTTTGGATATTTCCGTTGCCAAATGGAATGGCTAATGTGGGTGCGGGCATGTTAAGCAGCGAAGTAAGCAAGCGTAAGGTAAACCTAAAAGCCGATATGCTAAAGGCTATAGAAAATAATCCTGCGATTAGTGCACGATTTAAAAACGCAAAAATTGAAGGCAAAATACAAGGTTGGGGATTGCCTTTGGGTAGCAAAAAACGACCAGTAAGTGGTGAAGGATTTTTATTGGTGGGTGATGCGGGTTCGTTAATAGATCCGTTTACAGGCGAAGGTATAGGTAATGCACTTTATAGTGGCATGATGGCAGCCAATCATATTACCGAGGCCATAAAACAAAATAGGTTTGATGCAGTATTTTTAAAACAATATGATGATGCTTTTTATAATCGCCAATGGGATGAATTAAAGCTTAGCCACACCATGCAAAAGCTGGTTAAGTTTCCGTGGTTATTTAATTTTGTGGTAAATAAAGCACATAAAAACAAAGCCTTACGCGAAACCATAAGTTGTATGTTTGAAGATTTAGATTTACGCGCTAAGTTGCGTAACCCATTATTTTATATTAAGTTATTGAAAAATGATTAATTAAAAACAAACACGATGAGCAATAATGATATTATAAAAAAACTGCGTGTTGCACTTCATTTGCGCAACGAGCATATTATAGAAATTTTAAAACTGGTTGATTTTAAAATAACCCCAACCGAGTTGTCTGCATTTTTTAGAAGTGAAGATCATACCAATTTTAAACCCATGGGCGACCAAATATTGCGCAACTTTTTAAATGGGTTGATTATTTATAAACGAGGCGTAAAAGAAGAAACCAAAACAGAAGATCCTAGCTAATTCATGCTGGCAGTAAACGCATCAACAAGGCTATTTATTTCTTTAATCATATCGTTATCTAAAGGATTTTTGGCCCAAATGGTATGCAAACCAATATTATTAGCTCCATTTAAATTTGCTTTCATATCGTCAATAAACAAACACTCGTGCGGTTTTAAGTTATTCTCGTTTAATACAAATTCGTAAATATTTGTATCAGGCTTACGCAATCCTATTT
>JAGPCI010000184.1 GCA_018058165.1 Bacteroidia bacterium | reverse complement strand
AATTATTTTTTACCCCAAACTAAAAAATAATTTTACAACGGCAATACCGATGCTGCATGAAAACAGTTCAATAATACCCAAGCTGAAATTGGACTATATCGAATGTGCTTTCGGTATTAGGTATTATATTCGCCCAACTTATTTACATTTTTTCTGATATGAATATATTGTTAATTGGCTCTGGCGGACGTGAGCATGCTTTTGCTTATAAGCTTACACAAAGTAATTTATGTAGTAAATTACACATATTGCCTGGCAATGCCGGAACCGCACAATTGGGTATTAATGTACCTTTAAATCCGCTCGATTTTGCTGTAGTAGGTAAGTTTTGTGTTGATAATGAGATAAAACTTATCATAGTTGGTCCTGAAGAACCTTTGGTAAAAGGTATGCGCAACCACTTTATGGCCGATAATTATTTAAAAACAATAGCCTTTGTTGGTCCTGATGAAGTAGGTGCACAAATGGAAGGCAGTAAAGATTGGAGCAAAGCTTTTATGAAACGCCATAACATACCAACTGCTGCATACCAAACTTTTACTTTCGAAAACATACATGCAGGAATTGATTATGTTAAAAATCACAGCTTGCCTGTGGTGTTAAAAGCTGATGGATTAGCTGCCGGAAAAGGGGTATTGATTTGCGAAAGCAATGCCGAAGCCGCTGCGGAAATGGAGGCCATGATTAAAGACCAAAAATTTGGCAAAGCAAGCAGTAAGGTTGTGGTTGAAGAGTTTTTAAAAGGAATTGAACTATCTGTTTTTGTGGTAACGGATGGCAAAAATTATAAAATACTACCAAGTGCAAAAGATTATAAACGTATTGGCGAAGGCGATGTAGGTTTAAATACTGGTGGCATGGGTGCTGTTAGTCCGGTGCCATTTGCAGATGATGTGTTTATGCAAAAAGTAGAAGAACGCATTATTATACCAACCATTAACGGATTAGTAAAAGATGGAATTAACTATGTTGGTTTTATTTTTATTGGGTTGATGAGTATGGATGGCGAACCATTTGTAATTGAATACAACAGCCGCATGGGCGACCCAGAAACAGAAGCCGTTTTGCCACGCATTGAAAGCGATTTTGCAGAATTGATGTTGGCTACCGCAAATGGAAATTTAGATACTTACGAATTAAAAATTTCAAACCAAACAGCGGTAACGGTTATGCTGGTAGCAGAGGGTTATCCTGGAGATTATACCAAAGGCAAAGTAATGACAGGGTTTGAAGAGGTTAAAGATTCGATATTGTTTCATGCGGGCACAAAAAAGAATGAAGCGGGAGATTTAGTAACCAATGGTGGAAGATTATTGGCCATTACTTCAATGGGTGATGATGTAAAACAAGCCGTAACAAAATCGTTACTAAGTGCCGAAAAAATACAATACCAAGGCAAGTATTACCGTAAAGATATTGGGTACGAGTTTTTGTAGCATTTGAAATTCATTAACAAAAAAAAGGGAGCAACTTAAATTAAGTTGCTCCCTTTTTTACTGCTTAACCAATTTAGTACTTTGCCATTGGTTATTAATTAAAAGTTGTACATAATAAATGCCGTTGGATAGGTGTGCTACATCTATTATGTTGTTGGTATTATCTGTGCTAATAACTACTTCGCCTAAGGTATTTATAACCGTTACTTTGTTTGAATTTGCAGGTACTTGAAAATACGTGTTTGCTGGGTTTGGGAAAATATATGCTGTGCGAGTTATAGCTTTTGTAGGATTATTAATTCCTGTTATTGCACCATCATTACTTATAAAATATAAAAATGAAAATTGGGTTGGCGAACTTGCAAAACGGTCTGTAATTTTACCTGTAATATAAACGCCATTATCGGTTTGTAACATATCCTCTACAAAGTATCTATTATACAAATTATCAGGGTCAAAAATAAAGTCCTTTTCCCACACTATATTTAGCAAAGTATCAAACTTGTAAAGTGTAAATTGCTGCATTGTAGAAGTGCTGTTAATATAAGCAAATACGGTGTTTTTAGCTTCGTTTACCAATAGTGCATTCTTCATTATATCGTATATATCATAATAAAAATCGTGCGGAGAATCGAAGTTCACGTTTAATACCGTTCCATTGGTAATTGTATAATTGTTTACATTTAATTTTCTTATCGAATACCTTTCAAATAATCGGTCTATTTTATTAAAAGTATCAGAAACTATCAATTGATAAACATTATTATTTTGATTAACAGTTGCTATTTCGCAACGGTTGCTAGAGTATAAATTATTTTGTCCAAGCCCTTCAGAAAAACCTCTCCAAAATTCAAATTGCGATAAAATATTAAAACTATCACTGCCCAATACATTTATCTCGCCATACTTATTTGTAGTGATGTTAAATGCAATCAGCGAATCGTTTCTGTTAATAATAGTACCAAGTGGATAACCATAAACATCATCTTTTTCACCTCTTTCTATTCTGGTAAAAATAAGGCTATCATTTTGGTCGGTTTTAATAAAATAACCACTTAATGGCCCAGCATAACCGTCAAGTCCACAATTGCCATAATAAATGTGCTCACCATTAAAATCCAACTTCCGCAACTTTATTACTTTGGGCCAAACATCAATCCCTGTAAACAAAGGATACTTAAAATTTTGCGATGTTTGCGTATTAAGGTTATATATTTTTTTATAAATAAAATAATCGTTTGAGTTATAAAAATAATTATTAATGCCCACGCCAACTATTTCAATTATGCTATCGTTTGTTACCTCAACTATTTTTGGATATAAAATCTCATCATTGGCTTTTATGGTATCGCCAATTGTTATATAGGTTATGGCATTTGTTTGGGTGTTAATTAACAACAACATTGGTACACATCGGCCATTAACATCTGTAACAGAATCTAATAAATACGTAGTGGCAACAACCAAGTTGTTGCCACTACGTGTAAATGCGACTAATGAAATTTTATTTTGCTCAACACTACCTAAATAATTAGTTTGGGCTTTTACTTGGCTAAAAGATATAGCAATTAGAAATAGTGTTATTAAAGACTTAAGCATGAGTATAAAAATTTTATTAGCAAGTAAACTAAAAAAGTTAGCATTTAAAAACTTAACATTATTGGGTTGCAGGATCCACCACCACCGTTGGCGTAGTTGATATTAAATTATACCTGTGGCTAAAATATTCATCTCTATTAATACCATCTACATTAAAAGTCCTAATTCTGACAGCCTCAAGGGGTGTTGGGGAAACTATTCCATCATAGCGTTTGTACAACGAGTAAACATGACAATCTGCAAAGGTATACCCTGGCAACATATTTGGTAGATTGTTTGTGATAATTGGAATTGCTTTGCCTAAATAATGATTCATTTGTGCCCCGTTTATACAAGGTAGACTGCTATGAAGGGTAGTGCTCCAATCGTTATAGCTAAAAATGTCTGTTGGATTATGTTTGGTGTTTATATTGTTACTTGGGTTAATTACATCTTCTGGTAAAACCATTTTATGTGTTTTAAAAACCAAATAAACCATCTTATAACCCGTTGGGCATGTTATTCTGCTATCGCCATTTGCTAACCTAATAGTTGATGCGACATACGATGAGTTAATTGCTTTTTCAAGTTCTTTAGCTCCGCCATTATCAAACCCATGCCAATCGCCATGTATATCTTGAAATCTTCCGGCTCTGCTAGCAAATCCCCCGGCATCTAAAGGTGCAAAATATGGTTGAGAACTACATTCTCCACCATTATAGTTGTACCTAAAGCTCCATGTAGTCGGAAAGTATTCATAATCTGTTTTACCAAGGTCGCCCTCAATCCAAACTGGATTATAGTCTCTTCGTCCTACAACAACAGTTAAGTTTAGGTATTGATCACTTGTAGATTCATCAGTAATAAGTTCTGTAATTATAAATTTTATTGCCTTGTCAGAATAACTTACACTTTCAAGAAATTGATTTGCAATAGTTTTTATTTCAGAAAAACGATCCTTCAGGCTTTGTTCCGAAATTGAACCAGTATAATCAAATGCAATTTGTTGATTTAAACGCTCATGTTCCACTTCAAATACATTGCCATCTCCTAACTGAATATTTAAAGCAGCTTGAAGATATATAACACCAGAATCAAGGCTATATGTATCACCGCTAACACTTGACTCATTGTTAAATCGTTCTCTTAGTAAATCAGATTTAAGCACAAAATCAGTTGGTAAATAATCAACTGGAACTTCACCAATTGCATTTGTTGACAATTGATTCGAGTTGTTTTTTGCACTACTAATAGAATCTTCAATTGGTTTTTTACAACCAAATGAAAGTGCTGCTAATGTTAGCAGAACTAGAATTTGTTTTTGTTTAATTTTCATAGAATTTTTTATTTTGAGTTTGCAACTAACCTATTTAACTATTATTAAATACAAGTAGAACTACGCTTTTTATAAAAAGAATAAAAATTATATTTGTTATCTAATAACCATGAAACATAATATTGCAATAATCGATGATGACCCTATTTATAGGAATGTATTAGTAGATTTCTTTAGTCGAAATGTGAGTTATTATGATATTCATGTTTTTTCTGGATGTAGGAGCTTTTTAGAATTTGTTACGGCTAATCCTGATGTCAATTTTACGATTGCCATTGTTGATATTTATATGCCTATTACCAATGGTATTGAAACAATAGCATTTGGCAAAAAGTATGCACCACTAGTAAAGTATATTGGTGTAAGCTCATTATACTCTGATGAAATTCGAAAATCACTACAACTCACTGGAGCAGTTGGCTACTGTTCAAAAAAATTAGAAGATATTTTAAAATGTTTAAAAGAGGTTTTAAATAACAATAATTTTTTTAGTGAGTTTAATGACTTGCTCATCAAAAAAGATGAATACAACGAAAACCTAACTCAGTTAAACTCGAGTGAAATAAGTCTAATAATTGAGATTGTTAAAGGATATACAAGTAAAGAAATAGCAAGTAAATTCAACCTAAGTCATAGAACCATTGAAGGACGTAGAAGTAGAGTTATTCAAAGGCTTGGGTTGAAAAACGAAATAGAGTTAGTAGTGTGGGCAATAAAAAATGGATTGTAAAATTTCCACTACATCCAAATCTTAATCACACCATATTTCCAAAGCATATATAAAACCATACCTGCTACTAGCGAAAATAAAATTAAGAAAGGTAATATGGGGCGTTTCTTTTTAGTAAACGGGTCATTTAGGTTAACTTTAGCACCCGCAGTTAAATCGGCCAATTGGGTAAGTGTATTGCCAAACTGTATGTTTACCACTGCTCTGGCATTAATG
>JAGPCI010000018.1 GCA_018058165.1 Bacteroidia bacterium | reverse complement strand
GACTGGAACCATTTAAAAGTTACTAATTGGAATGTTCCACCGCTAAAAGAACATACTACAATTGCATCAGCACTTTCTAGTTTAGATGATAAAATAGACCTGCTGCACCGCCAAAACAAAAATTTAGAGCAATTAGCAGAAACCCTTTTTAGGCAGTGGTTTGTGGAGGAAGCAGAGGAGAGTTGGGAAACGAAAAAAGTTTCAGAAATCATAGAAATTAGAGATGGCACTCACGATTCTCCAAAACAAACTGAAACTGGACGGTTTTTAATTACTTCAAAGCACCTTAAACCAACTGGAATTGATTTTTCATCGGCTTACAAAATTTCAGAAAATGATTTTATAGAAGTTAATAAAAGAAGTAAGGTTGATAAAGATGATATTTTGTTTTCAATGATAGGCACTTTGGGACTAATTCATTACGTTGACCAAGAACCAGATTTTGCAATTAAAAATATGGGACTATTCAAAAGTTCTCAAAAACCGAGTTTTGCAAGGTTTCTATTCCTTTTGCTGATAAGCCCCGAAGGAAAAAGATTTGTGTATGAAAATGCTGATGGTTCTACACAGGAATATATTACCCTTGGTAGTTTAAGGAAATTTGAATTTAAATACCCCGGTGAAAAAAGAATTATAGAATTTGACTTAGAAGTCAAACCTATTTTTCAAAAAATAGATACTAATACATCACAAATCCGCACCTTAACCCAAACCCGAGATACTTTATTGCCAAAGTTGATGAGTGGTGAAGTAAGAGTATCTGAACTATGATTTTTTTGATTAAATGATTACTATGAAAGCATAAAAGAAGTGTTAATCAATTTAAAATCACAAAAATCAATACAATCAAACAAATCACAGTTAAGACAAAATGATAGACGAAAAGTATAAATATTCTGAATTGACTTCCAAAATTATTGGATGTGCTATGACTGTTCATAAGGCATTAGGCAATGGCTTTCAGGAAGTCATCTATCAAAGGGCTTTGGAAATTGAAATGCAAATCGCAGGGATTAGTTTTAGCAGAGAATTTGAAATGGCTATATTTTACAGAGAACAGCAAATTGGGACAAGGAGGGTTGATTTTTTAGTAGAGGGAATTATTTCAGTTGAACTAAAAGCAATTACTAAACTTGAAGATGTTCACTTTGCACAAGCGATTAATTATTTAGAAGCCTATAATTTAGAAATTGGCTTGCTTATTAATTTTGGTGAGGTTAGTCTGAATTTTAAGCGATTAACTAACAAAAAATATAAACCTGAAATCATTCCATCACAAAAATCAAATAAATCATAGTTCAGACGAAATGAAGCCAATAACTGAAGATAAAATAGAAACCTTTGCTATTGAAGTGCTTCAATCTATGGGTTGGGAGTATGTTCACGGTTTGGCTATTGCCCCTGGTGCAGAGCAAACAGAAAGAGAAACCTTTGAACAAATTATATTAATTGACCGTTTACGTAAATCTGTTGCTGTGCTTAATCCAACTATTCCGCACGATGCACAAGAACAAGCAATTCAAAAAGTATTGCGAATTTACTCACCTGAATTGTTGCACAACAACGAAACCTTTCATCAGCTATTAGTTGAAAAAGTAAAAATTCCTTATCAGCAAGACGGCTTTGAACGCAGTTACGAAGTGGCTTTGATGGATTTTGAAAACCCATTGAATAATACATTTTTGTGCGTTAATCAATATACCATTGTTGAGAAAAACCAAAACAAACGCCCCGATGTTTTGCTTTTTATAAACGGATTGCCGTTGGTGGTAATTGAACTTAAAAATGCAGTAGATGAAAACGCCACAATGCGAAAAGCGTTTGACCAATTGCAAACATACAAATCAACCATCCCGAGTTTGTTTACTTACAATGCCATTTGCGTAATATCTGACGGAATGGAATGTAAGGCAGGAAGTGTTTCGGCAGGTTTCAGCCGTTTTATGACTTGGAAATCCTATGACGGTAAAAAAGAAGCCTCACGATTTATTCCGCAGTTAGAAATTTTACTAAAAGGAATGTTGAACCCTTCTACACTTTTAGATTTGGTTCGTAATTTCATTGTATTTGAAAAGAGTACGAAAGTTGAGCCTTTGGCAAAATCCCGAGACGAAGGAATCGGGAAAGATGCCAAAACAGGTATTACACAAATAGAAACCGTTAAGAAGTTAGCGGCTTATCATCAATATTACGCAGTAAACAAAGCGGTGCAATCTACCATTATTGCATCAGGTGTAAACGGAGATAAAAGAGGCGGTGTAGTTTGGCATACACAAGGTTCGGGCAAAAGTTTGAGTATGGTTTTTTATTCAGGCAAATTGATAACAGCACCCGAAATGCAAAACCCAACCATTTTAGTAATTACCGACAGAAATGATTTGGACGACCAATTGTTTGATACGTTTGCAAACTCCAAACAATTACTAAGACAAGAACCTGTTCAAGCAAAAGACAGAGCGCATTTAAAAGAATTGTTAAAAGTGTCAAGCGGTGGAATTGTGTTTGCCACCATTCAAAAGTTTTTACCCGATGCTTCGACAAGTTCAGCATACGAAAAACTTACTGACAGAAGAAATGTAGTAGTTATAGCAGACGAAGCCCACAGAACACAATACGGTTTTGAGGCATCAATCAAAGAAGTAAAAGATAAAGAAACCAAAGAAAAAATAGGAGAACGTATTGCTTATGGTTTTGCTAAATATATGCGTGATGCTTTACCTAATGCAACTTATATTGGTTTTACAGGAACACCCATTGAAGGCACAGATGTAAATACTCCGCAAGTTTTCGGACAGTATGTTGATGTGTATGATATTTCACAAGCGGTTGCTGATGGTGCAACAGTTCGTATTTATTACGAAAGCCGTTTGGCAAAAGTGAATTTAGATGAAGAAGGCAAACGCCTGATTGAAGAGTTTGACAAAGAACTTGAAGAAGATGAAGAAATAACAGACCAACAAAAAGCCAAAGCCAAATACACAAAATTGGAGGCAATTGTTGGAAATAAAGAACGCATTAAAAACTTAGCTAAAGACATTGTAACACATTCAGAACAACGCCAAAAAGTGTTTGATGGAAAAGGAATGATTGTAGCAATGAGCCGAAGAATTGCAGCCGATTTATACAAAGAAATTATTGCATTAAGACCCGAATGGCACGATGATGATTTAAGCAAAGGAGCTATTAAAGTTGTAATGACTTCTACGAGTGCGGACGGTCCAGAAATGCAACGCCACAACACGACAAAACAACAGCGTAAAAATTTAGCAGAACGAATGAAAGACCCTGCCGACCCTTTGCGTTTGGTTATTGTTCGTGATATGTGGCTAACTGGTTTTGATGCACCTTGTTTGCATACACTCTACATTGACAAACCAATGAGAGGACATAATTTAATGCAAGCTATCGCAAGGGTAAACCGAGTTTTCAAAGATAAGCCAGGCGGTTTAATTGTGGACTATTTGGGAATAGCAACAGATTTGAAAAAAGCGTTGTCTTTTTATTCTGATGCAGGTGGAAAAGGTGAACCTACTTTAGATTTAGAAAAAGCAATTGCACTGATGAACGAAAAGTTTGAAGTAGTTCAGCAGTTTTTTAATGAAGAGGCAAAAACACAATATGATATAGTTGCCGAAGCACCCGAGGCCTATTACTCACACAGTTTTAAATTTAATTACAAACGTTTTTTTAATGTAGAAGCAAAAGAAAAAATGTCAATCATTCTGCAATCAGAAGAACACATTTTAGGATTACAAGACGGCAAAACTCGTTTTATAAGAGAAGTAACATTACTAAGCCAAGCCTTTGCTTTGTCCATTCCACACCCAAGAGCAATGGAAATCAAGGACGACATTGCATTTTTTCAAGCGGTAAAAGCACGACTTGTAAAATTTGAAGGAACAGGAACAGGCAAATCTGACATTGAAATTGAAACAGCAATCAAACAAATAGTTGATGAAGCATTAAGCAGCGACAAAGTGATGGATATTTTTGAAGCCGCTGGTATGGCAAAACCGGATATTTCAATTTTATCAGACGAATTTCTTTTAGAAGTAAAAGGAATGAAGCACCAGAACTTAGCTTTAGAACTTTTAAAGAAGTTATTGAATGACGAAATAAAAACGCGTTCTAAAACCAATTTAGTAAAAAGTAAAAAGCTATTAGAAATGTTGGAAGGTGCAATAAAACGTTACCAAAACAATTTACTAACAACAGCCGAAATTATACAAGAACTCATTAACATAGCAAAAGAAATTAACGAAGCAGACAAAGAAGGCGAAAGACTTGGACTAACAAAAGACGAAGTTGCTTTTTATAATGCTTTAGAAGTAAACGACAGTGCCGTTATGGTTTTGGGAGACGACCAACTCAAAGAAATTGCAAGAGAAATTACAGACAAAGTAAGAGCCAACGCAACTATCGACTGGACAATTAGAGAAAGTGCAAGAGCGAGGCTAATGGTAATTGTAAAGCGTACTTTGACAAAGTGGGGTTATCCGCCAGACAAACAAGCAAAAGCTATTGAGACCGTTTTAAAACAAGCAGAACTAATGGCAGACTTCTTTACAAAGGACTAAGCCAACTTATTGCACATTTTTTATAGCAGGTCTATGATAAAATTTGCCAATTCCTAATTCCAAGAAATATCTTCTGGCGAATTAGCCATATAGGCAAAATCTTCTCCTAGCAGTTTTACTACATTGCCCCACATGTTTTCCATGTCTTCATCAAAAATAATTTGACTATCGGCAGTGGCAACCCACCAAGCTTTTTCTTCTACTTCTTCAGTAATTTGATTGGGCTCCCAGCCGCTGTATCCTAAAAAAAACCTAAAATCGTTTACCGATGCTTGCGTGGTTATAATTAAATCGTTTACAAAACTAATATCGCCACCCCAAAATACATTAGGCATAATTTGCATACTACCCGGTATATGATCCCCGTGTTTATGTATAAAATGTAATGAATTTGGCTCTAACGGACCACCATAAAAAACAGGAAACTCGAACTGAAGTAAGTCAGGTACCACCTCGCCTGTAAGCATGTCTAAAGGCCTGTTTAAAATAAAACCTATCGAACCTAGCTCAGACGTTTCGGCAACTAATACCACCGAACGCCTAAAATTTAAATCCTCCAAAAACGGCTCACTTACCAGTAAACTCCCTTTGGTAGGTTTTTGAAACGCTTTTTTTATTTCTTTAATTTTCACAGTTAAGTAGTTTTTATAAAATATATACCAATAAATACAACAAACAGTTGCACGTATTGTTACTTTTGTAGTAGTAATTATGCAAAAAATAATTGTTTAATTACTTGTTTTTTTGTAAACATATAGTTAATTATATTGGTAATGAACGAACTAACAAACCAAAAAATTGCTGCACTAAGGGTTGATTATTGCTTAAAAGTATTTGATGAATCTGAGGTTTTAGAAAATCCGATGCTACAATTTGAGCACTGGATAAAAGAAGCTATTGAGGCTGAAGTAAATGAACCAAATGCAATGACGATAGCCACAGTTAATCCTAATGGTACACCCAGTGCAAGAGTAGTATTGCTTAAAGGATTTACTCAAAATGGGTTTACTTTTTTTACCAATTATGATAGCCATAAAGGGCAACAATTAATTGGCAATCCTAATATAGCGGTTGTATTTTGTTGGCTCGAGTTGCAGCGACAAGTGCGTATTGAAGGCACGGTTACCAAACTATCTAATCAAGAAAATGACGAGTATTTTTATTCTCGACCACTAGATAGTCAGATTGGGGCTCTAGCTTCCCCACAAAGTAAAATTATACCAAGCAGAATGGTATTAGAACAAAACTTTGAAAAGGTAAAAAACAACTTATCAAACCAAAAAATAATGCGTCCCGAAAACTGGGGCGGTTTTTTTATCAACCCAAATTTAGTAGAATTTTGGCAAGGGCGAAGCAGCAGGTTGCATGATAGATTTGAATTTACAAAAGACGGAAGCAACTGGAAACGTAATAGATTAGCGCCATAACAAATAAGCAAACGGATAATAAAATTGTTATAACAATGGTATTATATTGTTAAATTACTTACCTTGCGCAAGTATAATAATCATTAAATTAATACGTTAAGTTTTACATGCAAAATATAATCCTATCCTTCCTAACATCATTGCTGGTTGTAATATTTGGTATTCCATCTATTATAACTGTAGCTAAATTAAAAGGGCTATATGATAAACCTGATTTCAGGAAATTACATACCAACAAAATTCCTCGCCTAGGTGGTTTAGCCATAATAGCTGGATTTTCTATTGCTATAAGTTTATGGGGCATATCAACTGGCATGGATAGCAGGTTGCAATACCTACAAGCTGCACTAATTATTTTATTTTTCTCGGGTTTAAAAGATGATATTGTTGCACTCTCGCCATTAAAAAAACTTGCAGCCCAAATTATAGCTACTGTTATTACTGTTGGGGGTGAGGGCATTATTATCAATAATCTTTATGGGCTATTTGGTATCGAATCTATTCCAATGTGGGCAGGATATTTACTCACTATTTTTACCATAATTGTAATAACAAACTCATTTAATTTAATTGATGGTGTTGATGGCTTAGCTGGTGGAATTGGCTTTATTACCTCAGTAACATTTGGTATATGGTTTAATTTTATTGATCAAATTGGTTGGAGCGTTTTGGCATTTGGATTAGCAGGCGCATTAATGGGCTTTTTAATATTTAATTTTAATCCAGCAAAAATATTTATGGGCGATGCGGGTTCACTCTGCACAGGATTTTTATTATCAATATTTGCAATAAAGTTTATACAATTTAATGCCCCAGAGGCAGCTAATCTTTATAAAATTGATTCGGCACCGGGTATTGCTGTAGCTATATTAATTATCCCTTTATTTGACACCTTGCGCGTTTTTATTATTAGGGTAATGAAAAAACAGTCGCCATTTACAGCCGATAAAAACCACATTCACCACTCTTTAATTAAAATAGGTTTAGGCCATAAAGAAGTTTCTATGATTATGTATTTAGCCAATGTAGTTTTTGTACTAATTGCATTTTTAATAAAAGACAGTTCTACAACGGTTATATTATTAATTGTAGGCTCGTTAGCATTGGCTTTGGCGCAAATTCCAGTTTATATGTTTAACCATAAACTTGCCGATTTAGAAGCCGAAAATGGTGACTTAATACCAGAAGAGTTTGTAAACCCAACCAATAAAAAAGAACACGCGAATTAAATTCTATTTTCGTTTAAAAATGCTGCCACTTTCTTAAATGCTTTTCCCCTATGGCTAATTTGATTCTTGGTAAAAATATCCATCTGTGCTAAGGTAATATCATATCCTTCGGGCATAAAAATGGGGTCGTAACCAAAACCATTTGTACCAATTTTTTCATTAATAATTGTACCTTTTAACTCTCCTTCAAAAGCGTACATTTCATCTATCCAAAACAAACAAATACAAGTAACAAAACGAGCATTTCTGTTCTCCTTGTTTTCAAGTTTTTTTAACAACAAATCCATATTTGCTTGGTCGCTTTTGGCTAACCCAGCATATCTTGCACTATATACACCAGGCTCACCATTTAAAGAATCAACCATAAGCCCAGTGTCGTCTGCAAAACAATTGTAACCTAACTTTTGGTGTATATAACGCGCCTTAATTAGTGCATTTGCTTGCAAGGTTGTGCCGGTTTCTGGTATCTCTTCTAAAATATTTAATGCAGTTAGGGTAATTACCTCGTAGGGTTCGGCAACCATTTTTTGCACTTCGGCAGCTTTATTATTATTATGTGTTGCAAAAACTAATCTCATATATTTATTTAGCTAAAAGGTTTTGTATAGCAAGCCACAACTGTGCCTTATAATCATTATTATCATGATAATTTTGAACAAAATCAGCAACCATTAATTGGGTGTTATTTACCAAATTTATTTCGTGAATGTTGTTAAAATTAAAATCACTTGGCGCGCCCCAAATTATCGCATGTTTAGCTTCTAATTGTCCAATTATCTGCTGTATTGTATGATTTTGATTTTTTGACACTCTAACGACAGCCACATCATCCATACTGAATTTAAGCGCTTTAGTTATCAAATTACTTAGCATTTCAACATTTTCTCGGCTATCATTAACTTTATCATTGTATATAATAGCAATATGCCTTTTGTTTGCACCCGAATAGTTCAACGGAATTTCAGCAATAGGCTCTTGTTGTGGTGTGGTTAGTTCTGGTTGATTTTTTGTTAAAGTTTGATTTTCTTGGGTAGGCAATAAAGGTTCAACCAAAGTTTCCACAATCGGTACTTCGGCATCAACTTTAATTTCAATTGCATCATCAACTAAAGTAGTTGTTAATACCTGAGAATTTTCGACCTTTACAGAAACGTCATCTTGTGTTTCTAACACATATAATTCATCAAACAGGTCAATTATATTTTCAATTTCGTTACTCATTATTTTAAGCAATATAAACAATGGCAATTTCAATAAAAATAACCAAAACAACACAAAGTAGAATTAATACTTGCGATTTAAATGACATTAAATTTGGAAGTATTTTTAGCGACCACATGTTTGTAATTGATTATAAAGACGGTAGCTGGCAAAATGGAGAAATTTTACCCTACGGACCATTAAGTCTATCGCCATCAACTTTTGCATTACATTATGGCCAAGCTATTTTTGAAGGCATGAAAGCCTATAAGAATGAAGCTGGTGAAGCACTATTGTTTAGGCCAAAAATGAATTTTGATAGGCTAAATAAAAGTGCCAGAAGAATGGGCATGGCAGAGTTGCCAGAAGACCTTTTTATGGATGCATTAAACAAGCTTATTGCGGTTGATAGTGCGTGGATACCAACTAAAAAAGGAAGTGCTTTATACATTAGACCTTATATGTTTGCCAGCGATGCCTTTGTAGGAGTTAGGCCTGCAAAACATTTTAAGTTTGTAATTTTTACCTGCCCAGTAAATGCATATTACCCAAAACCTATTAGCGTATTGGTTGAAGAAAAATTTGCACGTGCATTTGATGGTGGAGTTGGAGATGTAAAAACAGCAGGAAATTATGGATTAAGCATGTTGCCAACTGCCGAAGCTAATCAAAAAGGATTTGACCAAATTATTTGGACTGATGGCCGCGAACACAAATACATTGAAGAGAGCGGCACCATGAACATATTTTTTGTAATAAGCAAAACAGTAATTACTCCCGCAATAGATGGAACAATTTTAGCAGGTGTTACCCGCGATAGCTGTATAACTTTATTAAAACAAAAAGGTTATGAGGTTGAAGAACGTAAAATTAGTATTGATGAAGTGGTAGCAGCCAGTAAAAACGGAACGCTTACAGATGCTTTTGGTAGTGGAACTGCAGCCATTATTGCAAAAATTGCAGCATTTAATTATCAAGGTATTGAATATACTTTACCTAACCCTGAAGAGCGTGTAGTAAGCACCTTTTTATATGATACCTTAGGCGATATACAAACAGGAAAGGTAGTAGATACTTTTGGCTGGGTAAGTAAGGTACATGAGTTAAAAATAACCTTATAAATAAAACGGCTATATCTAAAAAATATAGCCGTTTTACTTTTACATGTTTTAAAAGGTTGTTTAAGTAGCATTTAAAGAAAAAACTACACAATTTAAAATTAACAATATCATAATGCATAAGGATGTTTTTTAACAAAAAATAATCCCCTATTTTGCGCCTTATATTTTACTAGTATAAAATTGCATGCGCCACATATACCTAATTGTTATTTTAAGTTTGTTTGCTGTTAGTGTTAAAGCACAACAAAAAACGGCTACCATCACAGGAATTATAAAAGATAAAAAAGACAACTCCGAATTAATTGGAGTGAGTGTGCTTATAAAAGGAACTTCATTTGGATCTGCAACTGATGCAAATGGCCGTTTTACCATAAAAAATGTTAAGCCTGGCGAATACAGCATCGAAATTTCTTACTTAGGATATAGCAAAGTAGTTTTAACAGATATTAAAGTTAAGGCTGGCGAAACAAAGGAACTATCAGTTCTATTACAACCAGCAACAGTTAGTGTTGGCGATGAAGTTATTATTATTGGTAAGCGTCCGCTTATTGATGTAGACAAAGCATCGTCTGTAAATACCATTAGTCAAGAAGCCATAGAACTAGCCCCAGCAAGACAAATACAAAGCATTATTAATACACAGCCTGGTATAGTTAACTCGCCTGCTGGTGTAAGTATAAGAGGCGGAAGAACATATGAAACAGGCATGTATGTGGATGGTGTTAAAGTTACCGACCCACTTGCTGGCACTGGTTTTGGGTTAGATTTAGGAAGTAATGCAGTTGGCGATATTGAAGTTACCACGGGTGGTATTGGTGCTGATATTGGTGATGCAACAGCAGGTGTGGTTAATACCAAAACAAGAAATGGGGGCGACAAACTTGAGTTTGCAATAAACCATAAACGGGATAATTTTGGTTTTAATAAAAACAGCATGGCCAATTGGAATTCTAGTATTACAGAGATGAATGTAAGTGGACCATTATTGAGTAAAAAACTAAGTAACAGACTAAAATTTTCGGTAGCATTACGTGGTGCTTTTTCTGATGAGTATTATAAAAATCCTGCTAACCAAGTTATATCAAATATTTACCCCGAACAAGGATGGGGAAACAGCCGACTTTGGAGCCCTTACCAAGATAACAAATGGAGTGTATTTGGTAAATTAAACTATAATTTTAAAACCGGTAAAAACTTAATGATTTCTGGTTTAAGGTCTTTAACCATCAACCAAGATGTAAATATGCTGCGTATTTTTGGCAACGATTTACCTTTTCAGCCGGGTTACCAATACAACTTTAGCCAGCAAATGGACAATGCCAATACCTATACGCATGATGCCAACATGGTTTCTATTGACTGGAAACAAGCCATCAGTAAACGTTTTTCTTATTCGGTATTAGCATCACGTTTTTTTGTAAAACTTCAAGCAGATGCAAATGGCCGACCGTGGCGCCCAACAAGTGTTGATCAGGTTTTAGACCCAGCATCAATCAACCAATATCCGTCTTCATATTTTAACCCTGGAGACTCTGTTGCCTTTGTAAATGTTGCCTCAGGATTTTATAATAATGGTGGAGTAGCAACTTTGTGGCACTCGCATTATTTTGAAGAATATGCCATTAAAGCTCAAGGAAATTTGATCTCATTAAACTCGATGAACAAACTTACTTTTGGTTTTGAAATTAAAATGCAAGAAATGCTATGGATAGATGTTATTAGACCTTGGGTTGGTGCGCCTTTGCCACTAGCCAGTGGAGGCGAATCGCAAACATTTAGATTAGGCCAACAAAGTGATATTTGGAAAGTGAACCCACAGCGTGGAGGTA
Source organism: Bacteroidia bacterium (assembly GCA_018058165.1). Classification (GTDB taxonomy): domain Bacteria; phylum Bacteroidota; class Bacteroidia; order UKL13-3; family UKL13-3; genus UBA6183. The sequence continues at coordinate 7,365 of JAGPCI010000018.1, read as the reverse complement.
TTTTTGTTACTGATCAAATAAAATACAAGGGTTTAGTTGCAAGTATTGGTGGTAGGTTTGAGTATTGGGCACCTGGTAAATTTGTTGATGATGCCGTTGCAGACCCACGAGCACCAATTAGAGAAGAGATTCGAGAATCGTATATTAAAAACAGTGTTAACATTGGCGGCCTACGTTATAAATTCAGGTTTTTACCAAAAATTTCAGCATCGTTTCCAATACGCGAAAACCAAATGTTGTATTTTAATTATGGACACAATACCATTTTACCTCATCCTTCATTTATTTACCCAGGTTTAGATCCATTTTATCAAGACAGATCAACCATTGCTAATGTAGGTAATCCAGATTTAAACCCAGAAGTAGATATTAGTTACGAAATAGGATTAAAGACTCAAATTACCAGTAATGATGCATTTACGTTTTCGGCATTTTGGAAAGACAAATACGACTTTATTACCACAGCAAATGTATTTATTAAAGATGCTACCGGCCGTGATGTGGCTAGAACAATAAGAATAAATAGTGATTATGCTCGAAGCCGTGGTGTAGAGTTTGGTTACATAAAACGTATTGGCAATTGGTATAACGGGCAATTATCATACAGTTATCAAGTAACAACTGGGCAAAGTGCAAGTGCTAATGATAAATTAAAAGAACTATTAGCATCGGGTGCTACTGAAGATACGCGTGAATTTTATTTACCTTGGGATGTGCCGCACAATTTAAAATCAAACCATATTTTTAAAATTGATAACAAAAATGGTTTGTTTAACAAAAAATGGTTTAACCACTTTAGTGTTTATTTAGAAACAAACTTACGAAGCGGTGTAAGATACACACCTTACATTTTTGACAGAATAGATGTAAACACTGGTCGACCAATTTATGTGCAAGATGGAAACCCTGATTCGCGATGGGGAAAAGTTGGTGAGTATTGGTTTTGGACAGATATAACTTTTATGCGTTGGTGGAAATTAAAGGGCAAATCGCAAATAAGTTTCAACATACAAATTACCAACTTATTTGATAACAAAAATGCAACCATCATAAATCCTGTTACGGGCACTGCATATAGTTATGGCCAAGATGTTCCAGATAGTTGGGTTGACCCAAGATACCGCGACCCACGCCTAGGCATTAGCGGCCCGCCACCAAACAACCCAGCTCGTTATATGGCACAACGCCACATTATGTTTGGTTTAGCTGTTAAATTTTAACTTCTTTTTTATTGATAAGAAAATAAACTGGTATACCTAACAACACTATACCAATGCCTGGTAAGGTATACTCAGGTTTATAAATCAATAAATTTATACAAATAAAAGTAGCCATTAATACATAAATTATTGGCACAATTGGGTAACCCAAAACTTTATAAGTTCGCTCAACGTGTGGTTGTTTTTTACGTAAAATAAATACACCTACTACGGTTAATATGTAAAATATTAACACCGCAATAACTACATAATCTAATAAGTTTCCATAGCTTCCACTAAGCGTTAAAATACTTGTCCAAATGGCTTGCGTAATTAGCGCAAATTGAGGCACATTATGTTTGTTAAGCGATGATGCCTGCTTAATAAACAATCCATCCTTAGCCATTGCAAAATATACTCGTGCACCACTTAAAGTTAATCCGTTTATGCAACCAAAAGTACTTATCATAATTAAAGCAGCCATAATGGTTACACCAATTTGCCCAAAAATATTGTTTAATAATAGCGTACCTACCCTACCATTTTGTGCAGTAGCAATATCATTAAAAGGAATGCTGTACACATAAATAAAATTAATAAAAATGTATAATAACAAAACACCAAGTGTGCCAACAACAAGCGATAATGGTAAATTACGTTTGGGGTTTTCAATTTCGGCACCAGTAAAAGTTATGTTATTCCATGCATCACTACTAAATATACTACCTACTAATGCACCACAAAATATGCCCCAATAATTATAAGTATTAATACTTTGAGGTAATTGCCAATTAATACTTACTGATGGTTGTGTGGTAATAAAATACAACCCAGCACCTATCATAAACAATAAAGCCCCAATTTTTGTAACAGTAAAAATATTCTGAACCAAAGCGCCTGTGCGCAATCCAGTAAAATTGCTAAATGTTAAAAGCCAAACCACCACAATGGCCAGAATTTGTTTAGTTGAAACAGCTAAACCAAATAAAGTAAACACGGTATTGGTATCGCTAATTGAAGGAAAAAACACACCCGTATAAATTGCAAATGCAACTGCAACTGCTGCAATAGTTCCAGTTTGTATTACGGTAAATAACGTCCAGCCGTATAAAAAACCAACTAACTTATTATACGATTCTTTAAGGTAAATATATTGTCCACCGGCCTTTGGCATCATGGCCGCCAACTCGCCATAACTAAGGGCAGCAAATAAGGTTAAAATAGCTGTTACTCCCCATGCAAGAATAAGCATGGTGGGAGATTCAAGCTCGGCACTCATAGCAGCAGGAACTATAAAAATACCAGAGCCAATCATGCTTCCCATAATTAGCATCACAGAATCTTTAAATGATAATTTCTTACTCATAATTACAGGTAAAGTTTAAATTTAAGGCACAAAAAAACGCCCTTTTATAAAAAGGACGTTTTAAATATTTTCGATTTATTTTAGCTCAAAGTTAGATGAGCCAATTAAAAACCCATCCACAAATAGTTCGAGCTTATAATTTCCTTTTGCAAAAGTTGAACCTTTAGTCCAATAGGTCGTCATTTCTTTAGCTTTTTGGTCAAACTCCATTTGTTGTTTAACAGAGTACAACGACTCTTGGCCTTGAAATGTAAATGTACCCGAACCAGCAGACTCATTATATAAAGTAGCTCCATCGGGGCCCAAAACTTTCATAAAAACAGTTTTTTCTCCAGGGTCGTTTACATAATTTTCATCAATCGTATAAGTAACTTTTAATTTTTCTAATTGCGAGGCACGGTTAGTTTCTCGCTCTTTACCATTACTTCTATTTTTTACCCCTGTAACATAAATTGCCTTAACATTTAATTTTGCACCAATAGCCACTTTGTTATTTAACCTTACGTTTTCCATATTAAGGCTTTCGTTTTGGCGTTTTTCTTTATCTACTTTCCCTCGTAAATCCTTATTCTCGTTATTTAACGCTGTAATCTGGGTCGACAAAGAATCAATTTGGTTTAAATATTTACGTTTATAATAACGCAACTGGTCAATTTCTTCCATTGCCTTAGCCAATTGTGCCTTATTTAACTTACCACTGCGCAGTAAGTTATCAATCCTTTCTGCATACTCTTGTAACGAGTCGTTTTTTTCTTTTAAAAATGCATCTAACTCGCTGTTTTTACCTTTATACAAATCTAGGTTAGATTGAGTTTCACCCAAAATTTTATCAAGCTCAGCCCTTACAGAATCCGTGGCAAAAAGTTTTTCTTCAGTTTGCACCAGCTTTTTATCTGTATTAAAGTAATTATAAATAAACAAGCCGTTTAGTGCCAATAAAATTATAATTATAATGATGTAGTATATCTTGCTTGAGTTTTTGCGTTGTTCTTCCATGTGGCAAAAATAACAGAATTTATTAAATACGATACCCTATTATCAACGTACAATTGTGGGATAATTTTATACTTTTGCCAAAAGCGTATACATTTTATTAATAACATTACAGATTTATTAATTAATGTTGGCAAAACACAAGAAGTAAAAGTTAAATCAAACATTTAATAAACAAGTAATTGGAAATAACAACTACACCATTAGATGGTTTATTGGTGATAAAACCAAAAGTAATATACGATTCAAGGGGCTATTTTTTTGAACCTTATAACAAACAACGTTATGCAGAAGTTGGAATAACGTTAGAGTTTGTACAAGACAATCAATCCATGTCGAATTTAGGAGCTGTAAGAGGTTTACATTTTCAATCGCCACCTTTCGAGCAAGGCAAGTTGGTGCGTGTTGTAGCAGGTGCCGTTTTAGATGTAGTGGTAGATATTAGAAAAAACTCACCTACTTATGGGCAGCATTTTTCGGTAGTTTTAAGTGCCGAAAATTTTATTCAATTTTGGATACCACCTGGTTTTGCACATGGTTTTGCTACACTAAACGACAATACCATTTTTGAATATAAATGCAGCAATTTATATAACAAACAAAGCGAAGGCGGTATTTTATGGAACGATGAAGATTTGGCTATAGATTGGCAAACATCAAACCCAATTATTTCTGATAAAGACATGACATTACCTAAAATAAAAGATTTTGTATCGCCATTTTAGTTACTAAAAACTATTTATTATTAAAGCCTTTTCGACAAATCGAAGAGGCTTTTTTTATGGGGCTTTCCCGCTTGGGCGGGCCACGTGCTAGGTGCTACGTTGGTAGCACTGCCGCCCGTTAAGCCGGTATTTTTCTTTAAATTAAACCTTACCTACTAATTATAAACACCTATAATATTTAATACTCAAAAATTAGCTAACCAATTTAACCCAATTACGCATTGGAAATACATAATCGATAAAGAAACTGTAAAACAACTTTATGCAAAACTGCTAACATTTTCTTTGCCGAGGCTTCGGCACCGGATTTACCCCACTAAACCAAATAGTTCGATTTTTCAAATCTTTTATTGATTAAGTTGGGTTTAAGTTGCCCCCTTAATCTCAAATAATATTTTAACTAACTTGCGATAACCTTGCTATTAATTATATTAGTAGCAATTATTAAACAAAGTTGAAACCACTAATCATAATTATAGCACTGATAATTTCATTAAATGCATTTGCATCTAATACCGATAGCCTACTCACAGTGCTCGCTAATCAAACCGATACTAACGAGGTTAAAACGTTAAACGAACTTTGTTATGCTTATGTATTTGATGATATAGCACTTGCCAAAAACTATGGTTTTAATGCGTTAAACAAAGCCCAAAAACTAAACTATACATTGGGCATTGCCAAGGCACATATTAGAATTGGTATTGCTTACGATATTTCTACCCAATATGATAGCTGCATATACCATTACAACATTGCTTTAACGCACTACCAAAAAATTAATGATACTAAAGGTAAAGCAAGTGCTTTAAATAATTTAGCTATGGTTTACAACAACATTGGCGATTATCAAAAAGCATTACAATTATATTTTGAGGCACTAAAGGTTTTTGAAACAATTGGAGATAAATTAGGAGAAGCAAATGCACTAAACAATATTGCTATTTTATACCTTGATACCAACAAACCCTTGTTGGCACTGCAATACCTTAGTATAGCATTACCAAAATACAAAAACATAAATCACAAAACTGGAATAGCAGCCGCTTACACCAACATCTCTTTAGCTTACAATGATATTAATGTTGATTCTTCCATTTTTTATGGTAAAAAAGCCATTGAAATTAAGCAAGAATTAAACGATCAATATGGATTGGGAATTTCTTATAACGACTTGGCATTAGCTTACATCCAAAAAAAACAATATGAAGTTTCGTTGGCTTTAATCAACAAATCATTGGCTATTAAACAATCATTTAATGATAAGTTTGGAATAGCCTCTACATTACTAAATCGTTCGAGTATTTATACTAATTTAAATCGACCAAAACTAGCCATAAAAGATTTAATTGATTCTTACAAGGCGGCCAAATTAATTAACAGCTACCGACTACTTACCAAGATTAGCATTTCACTTGCAAAAGCATATAAGAATTTGCAAGACAACTCATCGGCCTATTTGTATATGACCCAGTATGCAACTTTTCGCGACTCGTTAATGAGTGAAGAAACAAACAAACAAATTAACGAATTAGAAACGCGCTATCAAACCGAAAAAAAGGACTTAGAAATTGCAAACAAACAATTAGAACTACAAAAAGCAGACGAAAACCTAAGCAAAAAAAGAACCCAATTATTACTTGTTGTAGCCTTATTAATTACTTTTATATTGGCCACATTACTGTTTTATTTTAGCTACACCAATAAACTAAAACGAAAAGCCATAGAATTACAAGTTGAACAAGAAAAACAAAGAAACATTGCCATAATTGCAGCAGAAGACGAAGAGAGAAAACGCATAGCAAAAGACTTACATGATGGAGCAGGACAACACCTTTCGGCAGTTAAAATGAATTTATCAGCATTTGCAGAAAGACAACCAGCACAAGAGTTAAACAATGTAATGAACCTTTTGGATGATGCGGTAAAAGAAGTTAGAAATGTTTCGCATATGATGATGCCCGCAGTAATGCTTACCAATGGATTATGCGGTGCAATACAAAATTTGGTCAGTAAAATTAATGGCAATAAATCAATACAAATAACAACTCAGTTTGTTGATTTAGACAACAAATTAAGTGAAAAAATACAAACCACCGTTTACCGTATTACACAAGAAAGTTTAAACAACATTATTAAACATGCCCAAGCTACTATAGTTGATATTCAACTTATACAATATCCAGATTATTTATTGCTAATGATTGAAGACAACGGAAAAGGTTTTGACCTAGCAAATATTAGCCATGGCATGGGTTTACGAAATATAGAAAGTAGGGCCTTATACATCAATGCTAAATTGCATATCGACTCGAGTATAGGTAACGGAACAACACTTACTTTAGAAATACCAACTTAGTAATTTTAGCACAAAATCTATGAAAAGTTTAATTACTATTTTACTTATTATGTGTGCATATAAAACCTATGCACAAGACCTTATTGTGATGAACAGTGGTGATAGCATAAATTGTAAAATTAAAGAGATTGGTCCGCTTTATATTAGCTATTTATTTAACAAAAATGGAGCAATTACAAAAGGTAATATGGCCACCAAAAATGTAAAAAATTACCTTTTTGATGCATTACCAATTGACAGTATTTTTATCAAAAAGAAATCAAGCAAAACTAATGCAGTTGGCAGCGGAATTTATATTTCGGCCAGCGCAGGGTTGGGTTATTTAACCGCACCAATTCCTGATGCTCAACTTCCAGATTTTTATAAAGAATACTTAGACGAATTGCGCATTGGCACTTCTTACCATGTTACAGGTGCATATTTTATTAACCAACAAATTGGGGTTGGCTTGCATTACATCAATTACAACACCAGTAATTACATTGAAAAAATAATTGTTTATACCCAAAATGACACACTGATAGGCCCATTATCCGACAATATAACTACACACTTTTTTGCACCAACCTTCTTTTTAAAATTTGGCGATACAAAAGAAAAATGGCTATCAACAATTGCTATTGGTATTGGTTACACTAATTACGAAAACCGAGCAAGTTTTGCCATTCCATATATCATAAAAGCATCAACATTTGGCGTACATGCATATGGAACAGTTGAATA
>JAGPCI010000017.1 GCA_018058165.1 Bacteroidia bacterium | reverse complement strand
ATATTTAACTGACGTTAACCTGCATTTTATAACTGGTATTTGTAAATATCTTGAAATAAAAACAGAAATCCGTTTTTCATCAGAGTTTGTATTAGCAGAAGAAAAAACACAAAGATTAGTAGATATATGCAGGGACTTAAACGTATCGGATTATTATTCTGGCCCTGCTGCAAAAGCATATATGGAAACTGAAAAGTTTAATAATCATAATATTGATGTGCATTATTGGGATTACAGTAACTACCCTAAATACAACCAATTACATGGCGAATTTGAACATGCTGTAAGTATAATTGATTTAATAATGAATGAAGGACCGAAGTCTCTTGAATATTTAAAGTTTTAATTATGGAAATAAGTATTGTCAGCCCTGTTTACAAAGCAGAAAAAATAGTAGACGAACTAATTAACAGAATAACAATTGAACTCAATAAGATTACCACTGAGTTCGAGATAATATTAGTTGAAGACGGTAGTCCTGACAATTGTTGGCAACGAATTGAAGAAAACTGCAAAAAAAACCCGCATGTTGTCGGTATTAAGTTAAGCAGAAATTATGGCCAACACTACGCTATTACTGCAGGTATAGCAAGTGCAAGAGGAAAAACAATTATTCTAATGGATTGCGATTTACAAGACGATCCCATCTTTATAAAAGATTTAATTGTAGAGAGAAATAAAGGATTTGAAATTGTATTTACAAAAAGAAAATCTAGAAAACATAGTATGTTGAAGTCATTATACTCTCATACATACAATAAACTTTTTAACATATTCTCAGAGAGAAAGTACGATGTAAATGCGGGGTCTCTTGTTTGTTTTAGCAGACAAGTTGGACAAGCTTTTATCCAATTAAAAGATAAGGATAGGTTATACTTACAAATGTTAAAATGGATTGGATTCAAAAATACCACTATTGAAGTAGAACACAGAGAAAGGTACGAGGGTAAATCAAGTTACAGTATTTATAAACTAATCAAACTTGGGCTTCAAGGATGGACTTCACATTCACATAAATTACTGAAATTAACTTCATACCTTGGATTCATAATTGCGCTTTTATCTTTCCTTGCTGGTATTGGAATCGTCATAGGTCATCTATATTATAAGCTTCAAACTGGGTGGCCAAGCATAATTGTAAGTGTCTTTTTTTCTACTGGACTGATTTTGATGTGTATGGGGATTTTGGGAGTATATATTGGTAAAATATTTGAGCAAGTTAAAGACAGACCACTATACATCATTGAAAAAAAAATTAACTATGACCGATAAAATCATCAATGGGGTAAAAGACTATTACACCCAGAAAATTAAAGAAAATGGAGTTGGAGCCAAAGGTGTTGATTGGAACTCCAAAGAATCACAGTATTTGAGATTCAAAGAACTTTGTGGTGTAATTAAACAAGAAAGCTTCACCATACTCGACTACGGTTGTGGCTACGGTGAATTGATAAACTATCTAAATCTAATTTATGCTAACTTTCAATATACTGGATTTGACATTTCTGAAGAAATGCTCAGTGAGGCTTATACAGCCTTTAGTAAATTTCCAAATGCAAAATTCATCAATGAAATAAACAATGTTAAAGTGGACTATGTAATCGGAAGTGGGTTGTTTAATGTGAAACTGAACTTAGCCAATGAAGAAGAATGGCAAAATTACATTCTTAATACATTGAGAGAAATGGACAAAATATCTAATTTGGGGTTTTCGTTTAATGCCCTCACTAAATACTCCGACAAAGAATTTTTAAAAGATTATCTTTTCTATTCAGACCCACTTATCCTATTTGATTATTGCAAGAGAAATTTCAGCAAGAATGTAGCATTATTGCATGATTATGACCTTTATGAATTTACCATTATAGTTAGGAAAGATGGATAATGTTGTAATTTTTGCTGACCATAATATCGGATATGAATTAGTTGACTATCTTTATAAAAATCAAACATCATTTGTTATTAAGGCTATTTATACAAATAAAAATGAAAATTCTTGGTGGAAAAGATTAGAGAACAATCCAGATATAGTTCACCTCTTAAAATATTACGATCCAAACTCTACTCCAATTGAGTTATTAGATGAGAGCATAGATTATCTGTTATTATTATCGTGGAAGCATTTATTACCAGAGCCTTTAATTAATCATATCTATAATAAAATTGTCAATTTACATTATAGTCTACTTCCTATCCACAAAGGTGTTTACCCTGTTAATTGGGCAATTCAAGATGGAGATAAATTAACAGGAGTAACTTATCATATCGTAGATAAAGGTATCGATACGGGAGCTATAATTGCGCAGGAAGAATTAAATATTTTGTGGACTGATGACTCTTATACCCTTTTAAATAAATTAGATAAGTTAGCAATTCAACTTTTCAAAAATATATGGGAGATAAGAACAAAATGGGACAACCAAATTGTAAATCAAAATAAAGGTGGAAAATATAACTCGAGAAAAGACTTCGAAAAAAGTAATCAAATAAATTTGTACAAAAATTACATTGCAAAAGATTTTATTAACATATTGAGAGCCAAAACATTTAATGACAAATCCAGTGCTTATTTTATTGATGAAGAAACTGGAATAAAGTATTCAATCAACATTAAAATAACAAAACTGGATGAATAATATTGCCTTTAACAAACCCTTCTTAACAGGAAAAGAAACCACTTATATTACAGATGCAGTAGCATCTGGTAAAATATCTGGGGACGGAATTTACACCAAAAAATGTCATACCTTTTTTGAAGCAAAATATGGCTTTAAAAAATGCCTACTTACCACATCATGTACAGATGCATTAGAAATGGCGGCCATACTTATTAATATCGCTCCAGGCGATGAAGTAATTATGCCTTCTTACACTTTTGTATCAACGGCAAATGCATTTGTGCTGCGTGGCGCTAAAATAATTTTTGCCGATAGCCGCACAGATCACCCAGGAATGGACGAAAGCTGTATTGAAGCATTAATTACACCAAAAACAAAAGCAATAATTCCTGTTCATTATGCTGGTGTAGCCTGCAATATGGATATAATTATGCACTTGGCAACTAAGTACAATTTATTTGTGATAGAAGATGCCGCGCAAGCCATTGATGCATTTTACACAGGTAAAGATGGTATTAAAAAACCACTTGGAAGCATTGGCCACATGAGCGCATTTTCGTTTCACGAAACCAAAAACATTATGAGTGGCGAAGGTGGTATGCTGGTAATTAACGATGATCAGTTTATTAATCGTGCCGAAATTATTCGAGAAAAAGGTACCAACAGGTCTTCATTTTTTAGAGGTGAAGTTGATAAATACGGTTGGGTAGATATGGGCAGTTCGTTTTTACCATCAGATATTATTGCGGCATTTCTATATGCACAATTAGAGCACCTAGAAGAGATTCAAAACAAACGTTTAGAGATTTGGAATTTATACCACAAATTACTAAAACCATTAGCAGAAGCTGGACATATTAAACTACCGCATTTGCCAGGCAATACCAGCAATAATGCACACATGTTTTACATAGTATGTGAAGATTTAAGCCAGCGAAGTAAACTAATAGCACACTTAAAGGATAATAATATTTATGCTGTTTTTCATTACCTAAGTTTACATAAAAGCCCTTTTTACGAATTAAAACATGATGGGAGAGAATTACCTATTACCGATAAATATTCGGATACCCTTTTGCGCTTGCCCATGTATTTTGAATTAACAGAGAAAGATATAACTGTAATAACAAACTGCATTAAAAATTACTATGAAAATCAATAATACCCTAAAATATTTAATAATACTTTCGCCATACTTATTGCTTACATTGGTATGTATACTTAACTTGTCGTGGAATATAACCGACCATGATGATGGCCACACACTTGGTTTTCACAATATGGGCCGCAACCCCGATATTCAGCGTTCGTATGGTGCATACGATAGTATGTGTGATTATTTATTAGGTTTTTTACCCATAAACTATAAAATATTATTAGGTTTTATGGTTGGGGCAACCATACTTTCTGCTTACGCAATACTTTATTATGCAGGTAACGTTTTAAAACAATGGTTTAATTTTACAGCAGTAGAAATTGGTTTAGGTCAGCTATTATTTTTATTAGCCATGCCTGAATTTATTTACATGGTATTTAGTTTTAAATCTGTTTACATTTCGTTGGCATTTATTCTTGTTTCAACTAACATACTTTTTAAGGATATAAACTCAAACAAATACCTGATAATTTCAGCATTATTATTTGGCTTAGGCGTGTCATTTAGGTGGAACATGATTATAATGGGTGCACCAATAGCAGCAATACTAATTTGGGAAATTGTAATTAAAAACAACTGGGGTAAAGCCTTATTTAAAGCAGCTATTTGGGGTATATTGGCATTAATACTTAGTTTAGTATTTATATACATTAGTGGTTACTCGCCCCAGCGGATGATTACTGAATACATTTGGGGAAAAGCATACATGGTAAAAACCGACTTTCAGTTAATAGCTAGAATAGGTGATTTAAGTCTATTTTTCACGCCAACCACTGCGCTATTATTTATGGTAGGTATTGTGTATTTAATAAAAAATAAAAACACACTTGGCAAATTTTCAGTATTGTTTACTAGTACATTTTTAGCAGTTGCTATAATTACTATTGCACCCTCGTTTAAGTTTTTAGCCCCACTTTGGATATCGTTTATTGCCTTGTTTATATTTGCGATTAAATACACGGCCCAATTGTCAAAAAATTGGCAAAAAACGATTATCACATTAACAAGTATAGCATTATTTTCAAATTGGTTTGTAGGTTTACAAATAGACACCCCAAGTTCAAATTGGGGGCCGGGTTTAAATGTAAAAACCGAAATAGCAAGCCTAAATGTGTTTGATAAAAACCTAAGAACAGACGATCGCTTTAAATTAGAAAACATTAAAATTGGTTTCTTCGATGGATTTTGCTTGCCAACATCAGAAGGCATGCGTCCACTTTATGGGCATTTTTATGCGCTATTTGGTAGGAAGCTACATACTTTAGACGAAAAACTAAATCGAGAAACAGATACTGTATTAAATGCTGCATCAATTCACCACCAAATAATTTATCAAGATCGTGTTAATCCATATTTATTAGCAAGTTATTTAAGATTAGGATATCGCACAACAGATAATTGGCAACAAAAAAATACTGATTATAGCAGACGAATGTTTACAAATGGCAGTGATACAATTACTGAGATTAGGGTTAACATACCTAAAAACCTATCCGACATTGAAAAGTTCAAGGAACAAATAACTATAACAGATACCGTTTATACATCATTTACATATACAAGCGCATTAAATAAATTCTTACATAATTGGGAAACTGCATACCATGGTCATTACAAAAAAATGGGGCCCCAAAGTGCTAAAATATGGCAATAAAAAAACGTATACTCGTTACAGGGCCAATATTTGACACCCAATCTGGACCAAGTGGTCAAGGAGGGAAATTGTATACCGCATTAACAAACGAAGGCTATACTACATTTAAACGTTCCAATAAACGGAATAGATTACTTCGTTTAGTTGATACATTAGGTTTTGTTTTATTTAATTTTAGTAAGTATGACGCAGTTATCGTGCAAGTATTCTCAAATAAAGCATTTGTATTAGAGTCGTGCGTAATTTTATTAAATAGAATATTAGGCAAAAAAATAATTGCAGTAATTAGAGGTGGTGCATTTCCTGAATTTACAAATAAGTATCCTAAATTTATTCGTTTTGTACTAAGCAAATGTTACCATGTAGAAACACCTTCAAAATATATAATTGAAGAATTAAAAAAGCATAACATAAAGGTGGGATATACTCCGAATTTTATAGATCCATCATATTTTCCATATAAATGGAAAAACCCTAGTAAGCCCAAACTTTTATGGGTGCGTGCTTTTCACAAAATTTATAATCCAGATATCGCAATAAGATGTGTAGCAGCCTTAATACATAAGTACCCAGAAATTAGACTAACAATGGTTGGCCCAGATCAAGGAGAACTTAAAAACATTCAACTTTTAATAAAGGAATTAAATTTAACAAATTACATAGACATTGTTGGCCCACAACCCAATCATGAACTTGCAAAATACTACACAACCCATACCGTTTTTATCACTACAACATCATACGAAAGTTTTGGAGTTGCTATGGTTGAAGCTGCAAATTGTGGTATTCCAATGGTAGCAACAAAAGTTGGTGAAATCCCATTTATGTGGCAAGAAGAAAAAGAAATTTTGTTAGCTGAGCTTTTAAATCAAGATTTATTTAACAAAAAAGTTGAAACAGTTTTGAGCAATGAAGAATTGGCTAAATCATTATCAATAAATGCAAGAAAAAAGGCCACACAATATAGTTGGAGTTTTGTAAATGAAAGATGGAACCAATTAATTAATGTTTAAATTACCAAATGTCGATTAACAAAAACACGATATACAACTTACTTCCGCATAAACTAAAAGAACTAGCAGCAGGTATTTATTCAAAAAAAATGATGCGTTTCCGAAAAAATGAAACCTCACCTAAAAGAATAAACAAAGCAGCAGAGCGAGAAAAAATGACTTTTGTTGAGTGGCAACAATACCAACAAAATGAATTAGAGATGGTACTAGAAAGGGCAATTACTAATGTACCTTATTACAGAAACTATTGGAATAAGCGTGGTATAGAAAATAATGAATGGAAAATATTAACAAACTGGCCAATTTTAACCAAAGATGAAGTAAGAGAAAATAACCACTTATTTTTAGCCGATGACTGCAAGCCGAATTTAATGTACACAGAATATACTAGTGGTACAAGCGGCACACCATTAAAAATGTTTTGGTCTAAAGAAACTACTTTGGAGTATTATTCAATTTACGAGAGGCGCATTAAAAATTGGCATCAAGTTAATTGGGACATGAAATATTTGATGCTTGGAGGAAGAATAGTTATTCCAACAACACAAATAAAACCTCCATTTTGGGTTAGAAACAAATATATGAACCAATTATACATGTCTTCTTATCATTTATCTGAAAAAAATATAGATGCATACATAGAAGCAATTAATAAGTATAAACCAGAATACATGTTAGGTTATGCATCCTCAATGTATTCTTTAGCACTTTTGGTAAAACAGTTTAATAAAAAATTACCCAAACTAAAATGTGCAATAAGTAATGCTGAACCCTTATTAGATCATCAAAGGGAACTGATAGAAGAAGTATTTAACTGTAAAATGGTAAATACTTATGGCATGAGTGAATTAGTTGCGGGTGCCAGTACTTATGACGATATTAATGAATATGTAATATGGCCTGAAGTAGGTAAGGTAGAGATATTAGATTTCGAATCAGATAGGGTATTAAAAGACGGAGAAGTGGGAAGAATAGTTTGCACTTCCTTATTGAACAAAGACATGCCACTTATTAGATACGAAACAGGTGATAGTGGCAGCATTTTAAAGTCAACAACAGGTATCAACCATTATAAAATAAATGAATTAACAGGAAGAATAGACGATTTAGTTATAACGAAAGATGGCCGAAGAATTGGTAGGCTTGACCCTGTATTTAAAAAAGACTTTAACATTAGAGAAGCTCAAATTATTCAAAACACTTTGGATAAATTCACGATTAAAGTAGTACCAACCGAAAATTATAACAAACAAAATGAATTAGAGCTTGCAGAAAGTTTAATGGAGCGAGTTGGCAAGTGTGATATCACATTTGAACAAGTAGATTCAATACCCAGAACAAACACGGGCAAGTTTAAAGCAGTAATTTCACACGTAAAAAAATAAATGAAACTCCTTACCATTATAGGTGCTCGGCCGCAATTTGTAAAGGCTGCTGCACTTTCTAGAGAAATTAAAAAACACCCACAACTTCAAGAAATTATTGTACATACTGGTCAGCATTTTGATGCCAACATGAGCGACATCTTTTTTGAAGAAATGGATATCCCTAAACCACATTACAATTTAGATATCAATGGACTTTCGCATGGTGCAATGACAGGCCAAATGCTGGAAAAACTTGAAGAAGTTATGATTGCGGAAAAACCGGATGTGGTATTGGTATATGGAGATACAAATAGTACCATCGCAGGGGCTTTGGCAGCTAAAAAATTACACATAAAAGTTGCACATGTTGAGGCTGGATTACGCAGTTTTAACATGCAAATGCCTGAAGAAATAAACAGGATTTTAACAGATAGAATAAGTGATTGGTTATTTTGCCCAACCGATACAGCCATCAATAATTTAAAAAACGAAGGCTACGCACAAATAAAATGCAGCATAATTAAAACTGGAGATGTAATGGAAGATGCGGCATTATTTTATGCAAAAAAAGCTGCTGAAAAATCGACCATTCTTCAACAATTAAATTTAACTAACCAAAGTTTTATTCTAGCTACAATTCATCGTGCAGAAAACACCGATAACCCCACTCATTTAAAAAACATAATTGAAGCCTTAAACACACTTAACCAAAGTAATCCAGTAATTGTTCCGCTTCACCCACGTACCAAAAAATTAATTGAGCAACACCAATTAAAACCTTTGTTTACCATTGTGGAGCCTTTAGGTTATTTTGATATGATTATGCTTTTACAAAATTGCTCGTTAGTGGTTACAGATAGTGGGGGCTTGCAAAAGGAGGCTTTCTTTTTTGGTAAATTTTGTGTTACCACAAGAGAACAAACAGAGTGGGTTGAATTAGTTGAAAATGGATACAACACCATTGCAGGTACTAACAAAGACAAAATAATTCAACTGGCCCAAGCAGGTTTATTGGCAACATTTCCAAGCAAGTTAAACTTATACGGAAATGGAAATGCATGTAATAATATTTGCCAAGCACTTATAGCTTCAATTTAATACTATAAAAAATACGCATTGAAGGTTTTATTTCTAACACAATATTTTCCACCCGAAACAGGTGCACCACAAAATAGATTACACTCCTTAGCCAATTACATAAGTGATTTTGGTGCTGAGGTAAATGTACTAACTGCTATGCCAAACTACCCCAAAACGGAGGTTTATGAAGGTTACAAAGGCAAGTGGTATGCAAAAGAAAAAGACGGACCATTAACCATATACCGAAGCTGGATTTATGTGAGTAAAAGTAAAGGCGTAGTACCAAGGTTACTCAATTACTTTTCGTTTGTTTTTACTGCCCTATGGGTTGGTTTAATAAAGGTAAAAAAACATGATGTAATAATTTGCGAGTCGCCTCCCCTATTTCTGGGCATTACAGCCATGTTATTAAAATTATTTAAAGGCAGTAAACTTGTGTTTAATGTTAGTGATTTATGGCCCGAAAGTGCAGAGAAACTCGACATCATTAATAATAAATTTCTATTAGGTATTTCGTATAAACTTGAAGCCCTTATATACAAAAAATCTAACTTAGTAAGCGGGCAAACTCAAGGGATTATTACCAATATCAACCAACGTTTCCCTAAAATACCTACACATTTAATTCGTAATGGAATTGACACCAAACAATTTAATGTGAGAGGAAATGGCGCATCTTTTCGTGCCAAGCACAATATCCCTGAAAATGCATTTGTAGTTGCTTATGCCGGTATAATTGGTCATGCACAAGGTTTAGAAATTATAACTGAAGCAGCCAAACAACTTTTAACCGAAACCAATATTGTTTTTATGATGGTTGGTGATGGACCAGTTAAACCACAATTATTGGCAATTGCAGAAGCCCATCACTTAACCAACATTACGTTTATTAATAGTGTACCGCGCAGTGAAATGCCGGATGTTATTGATGCTTGCAATTGTTATGTTACGCCACTAAGAAAAAATGATTTATTTTTAGGGGCAATACCTTCTAAAATTTTCGAACCACTATACTTTAGTAAACCCGTTTTACTTGGGGTTGATGGCGAAGCGAAGTCATTATTTGTAGATGAAGGAAAATGTGCTTTACATTTTGAACCTGAAAATGCGACTGCTTTAGTTGGTGCCATTAAACTACTATACAACGACACCGATTTATACCAAACATTAGGCAAAAATGGTCATCATTATGTATCCACTTATTTCGACCGTAAAAAACTTGCCGAACACTTCTGGAAAAGAATAACCCAATTATGATTAAATACGCAACCCAAACCGATTTAAATAAAATAGCCAAGTGCCACATTGCTGCATTTCCAAAATCTGTAACCTCTTTGTTAGGCGAAAGGGTGGTAGCATCTATGTTGCAATGGTATTTAAGCGCTCCCAATAAATTTTTATTTTACGAAGAAGAAAATGGAGTGGTGCAGGGTTATTGTGGTGGATTTATAATGGATGGATCTGATGCATATGGTTCGGGCAGTGGAATGACCCAATTTGGATTTAACCAAGCTGCAAGTTCATTTGCGCAAAAACCTTGGTTGCTTTTCCATCCAGAGGTTCGTAACAAATATAAATTTATATTGACCAATGTTGCTCGAAAATTAGGGTTGAAGAAGGAACAACCTATGGCGATATCAGCACCAAAACCAAAAGATGATTTATTAACCGCAGGACTTGTGGTAATAGGAGTAATTCCTAAATTACAACAAAAAGGATTAGGTACTAAATTACAGCAAGAGTTTGAAAGAAAAGCTATTGAAATGGGTGCAAAAAAATTATCATTGTCGGTAAGAAAACAAAACGAAAGAGCCATTAAATCATACCATAAAAATGGTTATAAAATGAAGGATGAAAATGAGACTTCATTTATTATGGTGAAAAATTTGGAGTAGGCGCTTAAATGGTTGCCGCTCTTAATAGGAATAACCACGGAGATCACAGCGTTAAACACGAAGAACACAACGCATTGTCGCAGCAATTATAAACTAGACCAGAGGTTTCAGCGCTAGCTTGCTGAGGTTAGACTCTCCAATACCGAAGGCATTCCTTTGCGTACCATTGTGTTTTTTCAGCGCCTTTGTGGTTATCTTCCACCGTTGTGATCCTAGTGCCTCCTTTGTGCTCGCTGTGGTTAGATTCTAAAATGCCGAAGGCATTCCTTTGCGTCACTTTGTGTCTCTGTGCCTTTGTGGTTATCTCCCACCGCTGTGCTGGCTGTGGTTAATCTCAACAACTAAATAAATAAAACACCTAAACCAGTGGTAAAATTAACCACATAAATATATACTTGAACATGAATACATCACCCATAAAATTTGCAGTAGCAGGTTGCGGCCATATTGGTAAACGCCATGCCGAAATGGTAAAAAGAAATCCTGAAGCAGAATTAGTTGCCGTTATTGATAGCGATAAAAATAAACAAACAGAGTTAGCCAGTTTATATCCTGGTGTTCCATTTTTTGAAAGCATGAGTAGTTTTCTGCAATCATCAATAAAAGCAGATGTGGTTAATATTGCTACGCCAAATGGATTACATGCCGAGCAATCTAAACTATGTTTGTCTGCTGGAATGCATGTGGTTATAGAAAAACCAATGGGGCTTACCAAACAGGCTTGCGAAGAAGTTATTTATAAAGCCTTACATCATTCAAAACATGTTTTTTGTGTGATGCAAAACAGGTACTCACCACCAAGTGAATGGTTAAAAGAAGTGGTAACATCGGGCATTTTAGGTAAAACTTTTATGGTGCAAGTAAATTGTTACTGGAACCGTGATGAACGTTATTACAAAAAAGAAGGTTGGCACGGAAAAAAAGACCTTGACGGTGGAACTTTGTTTACGCAGTTTAGTCATTTTATAGATTTAATGTATTGGGTGTTTGGCGATATTACTGACATTAAAGCAAACTTTGCCGATTTTAACCACGAACACTTAACCGACTTTGAAGACTCGGGTTTTGTAACGTTTAAGTTTATTAATGGTGGCATGGGCGCTTTAAATTATTCTACTTCTGTTTGGGATAAAAACCTAGAAAGCAGCATGACCATTATTGGTGAAAACGGAACAGTAAAAGTTGGTGGGCAGTATATGGATAAGGTTGAATATTGCCACATAAAGGATTATACAATGCCGGAGTTACGTCCAACCAATCCACCTAATGATTATGGTCCATACAAAGGAAGTGCAGCCAACCATCATTATATTATTGAGAATGTGGTAAACGTTTTAAAAGGTCGTAGTGCAATTACCACCAATGCCCTTGAAGGCTTAAAAGTGGTTGATATTATTGAGAGGATATATCAGCTAAAATAGAGGGTTGACTACAAGATTTAACCACAGCGGGCACTGCGAAAAAACACAGCGAGCACAGAAGGGTTTAAGAAATTAATAAGACGGCAACTACTACAATAATATTATCGCTGTGTTCGCTGTGCAACGGCTGCGCTCGCTGTGGTTGCCTTTACGCTGTGTCCGCTGTGGTTCCTCCCCCATTCGTAATTCGTAATTTTTAATTCTCAATTGACTTTTGATTTACCTTACCCACGACATTGATTGGCTCAATCCGCTGCATCCATACTCGGTAATAAAAACTATTACCCATGGTAAAAAGTGGATTAATACATCGCAGTTATTTAACCCCAATATTTTTGTTGATGGAATAACACAGTTATTAGCATTAAACCAAGCGCATCAAACAAATTCCATTTGGCATATTGGTGCTCCAAGTACTCAAGCCTTCCACAGGTTTGGATTACGGTATAATACCAACTCTAATGCTTACCAAAAAGTTATAAGTGAACTATTAAATGCTAAAGTTGAAATTGGTTTACACAGCACAACATACGAAACCATTACCAAACAGGCTGAAAGTTTGACAAGGTTTACTCAAAAACCGATACAATATCACCGCAGTCATTTTTTACACTACAATTCACAAACGCTCTATTCTCAATTAGCAGCAGCAGGCATAACCACCGATTTTAGTTTAGGTGAAGCCCGTAAAATTTCCCTTCCCAAAGTAACTTCTACTTCCGAAAACATCCAACTTATTCCAACCATTTTGTTTGATAACCTCTTCTTTTTTGAGAAACCAGAAACTGTATTTGAACAATTTAAACAATGTTTAAAAACTGCTCAAACACAACAAAAAGACGTTGCAATTCTTTTCCACCCCGAAAATTTCCTAATCAACTCAGCACTTAAAGAATATTACCAAGAAACTTTGAGGATAATAAAATCAATTTAATAACCATCAAACCCAAACCAACCAACATAACCAACCTATAAACCACAACCACTAACCAATCAAAATCTAACCATCCACTTCCAGAGCAACCAGAGGAGAGGCGATAAACTCACCCATAAAAAAGCCCCAACAAGCATTAACTTATTGGGGCTTTATATTTTAAAAAAGTTGTTAAATTATTAACAAGGCATCACCGTAGGCCATAAACTTGTATTTCTTTTTAATGGCTTCTTGATATGCTTCCATTAACTCTTCGTGGCCAGCAAAAGCAGCACTAAGCATTAATAAAGTTGACTCTGGTGGATGAAAATTAGTGATCATACAATTGGCAATTTTAAAGTCGTGTGGTGGAAACAAAAACTTATCTGTCCAACCACTATTTACATTTAACTTACCAACTGATGAAACTGAAGATTCGATAGCACGCATAACAGAAGAACCAACTGCACAAATTTTTCTTTTATCTTCAAGTGCTTTATTTACTATTTTGCTTGTTTCTGTAGGGATATCAAAAAACTCACTATCCATTTTATGTTTGGTAAGATCTTCAACCTCTACAGCCCTAAATGCACCTAATCCGTTGTGTACCGTAACTTCGCTAAAGGTTACCCCCTTAATTTCCATGCGCATCATTAATTCTTTAGTAAAATGCAAGCCAGCACTTGGAGGCGAAACTGCCCCAATATGTTTAGCAAATATGGTTTGAAAGCGTTCTTTATCAGCTTTCTCTACAGCACGGTTCATGTATTTAGGAATTGGCATTTCGCCAAGTTTTTCAATTAATTTCCAAAGTTCTTCGTCAGTACCATCAAACAAAAACCTAATGGTACGGCCACGAGATGTAGTGTTATCAACAACTTCGGCAACAAGGGTATCATCACCAAAATAAAGTTTATTACCGACACGAATTTTACGGGCTGGATCAACCAAAACATCCCATAATTTCATTTCTTTATTTAGCT
This sequence comes from Bacteroidia bacterium, assembly GCA_018058165.1. Taxonomy (GTDB): domain Bacteria; phylum Bacteroidota; class Bacteroidia; order UKL13-3; family UKL13-3; genus UBA6183. The sequence continues at coordinate 4,659 of JAGPCI010000017.1, read as the reverse complement.
CGCGTAACAAAAACACCTCAATTTTGGCTCCTGTTTTTTCTTTGCTACCATATAATCTAGCCGGAAAAACTTTGGTATTGTTGTTAATCATTACATCCCTATCATCAAAATATTTAAGAATGTCGCTAAATACTTTGTGCTCTATCTTGCCTTTTTTACGATCAAGCACCATCATTTTACTGTCGTGACGAACATCGGCCGGATGCTTAGCAATTAGGCTTTCGGTGAAGTTGAATTTAAACTGAGATAATTTCATTTAAAATAATTTATTGTATTAATAAGTGCAGTACTTAGGCTAATATAGTGTAATTTTATGAGGTGCGAAGGTAATATTTTAAACCACTTAAGCAAGCAGGTATTTAATTAAGAATTACGAATTAAAAATTAAAAATTGGGGGATTGCTTAATTTCAACTTTAAATATGTGCGGTGGAGCTCTTTATCAATTAAGAATTAGGAATTAAAAATTAATAATTGGGGGCTTGCTTTGTTGGTGGTGGGTTACAATTAATGAGCATCACTTTGTTAAGGTGCAACTCAAAATAATGTGCCCTTAAATTCTTAAAACATGCTTGTTTTATGCGTGTATATTTTGCAAAATATATTTTGAATAATCGCTTATAATTGGCTTACTTTTGATTGTTAATTTTTAGCTGAAACTAATTGCAACCTCAATTTTAAAAATGAAAAACATAGACAAAAAAAGTTTAGAAAATGCTTTTCGTTTGTTTGAAACAGGAGATATAGAAAAAATACCAATTGGTACAACCAACGGCTTGCAACAAATACATAAATATCTGTTTGATGAACTTTATGATTTTGCAGGAAAGATACGAACCCTAAATATCTCGAAAGGTAATTTTAGATTTGCAACTGCATTGTATTTAAACGAGGTTTTGGAAAAAATTGAGTTAATGCCTGAAAGTACTTTTGAAGAAATTATTACCAAATATGTTGAGATGAACATTGCTCATCCATTTATGGAAGGTAACGGAAGAACCATGCGCATTTGGTTGGATATGACTTTAAAAGCAAACCTAAAAAATATTGTAAATTGGCAATTAGTTAACAAAACCCTTTATTTACAAGCCATGGAACGCAGTCCGATTAACGACTTAGAGTTAAAAACATTACTTGCTACTAACTTAACAACAGATATAAATAACCGAGAAATAATTTTTAAAAGCATAGAACAATCCTATTATTATGAAGGTTATAAAAAAGAAGATGATGACAATTAATTATCATAAATTTGCTTTAACTAAAAACAGCCGAGTTACTAAAACCTAAAGAAGTATTGCAGATTATATACTAATACTAACTCAGAAGTAAATACTAACTCAACTCCCACTTCGGCACGAAATTTAGTAGCTAATTGCAAAACAATACAATTATGAGAAATTTACTTTTTGCCGCAATTATTCTAAGTGCCATTTTTACTGCTTGTAAAACCAACATGAATGGGCTAACCGAAATAAAAACACCCTTTAGTGGAAACAAATATGAAAGTAACAACCGCTGGTTTAGGGCAGTAGCAAGTGGCGAAAGTTTAAGTATAGAAACCAGTAAAGATAAAGCCATGTTAAGCGCCAAACAACGTTTGGCAGGAAGCATACAAACCCAACTAAAAAACGTGAGTGAAAACTATAAAGGAGAAAGAATAGTGGGCGATAACGTGGGCGACTTTAACGAACGTTTTCAGCAGTTAACACGAGAAGTAACTAACCAAACTTTAGTTGATTTACAGCTTATTGATCAAAAGGTTTATCAGAATGATAAAAACAAAAACTATGTAACATGGGTAGCAATTGAAGCCCGCAAAAAAACAGTTTACAATAAGCTAAAAGAAATTGCCAATACCCGAGCTAGTTTAAGTGATAAAGACAAGGCTTACATTAGCAATATGTTAGATAATGCCATTAAAGATTTAGAGGATAACGAATAGCAGCAGCAACATTAATAGTCGTGCATAATACCGAAAGCACATTCAATATAGTCCAATTTCAGCTCGGGCCTCATTGCACTATTTTCATGTAGCATCGGCATTACCATTGTAAAATTATTTTTTAGTTTGGACTAAAAAATAATTACAATTGGTATAACTACAAAAGGCCATCATTTTTTAGAATGATGGCCTTTTTAAAAAAAGTATTTTTATAGAATTAAGCCATTTGGCTTTCTAGTTTATTTACTAAAACATGTTTAGGTACTGCGCCAACTTGTTTGTCTACTACTTGTCCGTTTTTAAAGAACAATAATGCTGGTATACTCATAATACCAAATTCGGTTGCTACTTTAGGGTTATGGTCAACATTAAGTTTACCAACAATAGCTTTGCCTTCGTATTCTTTAGCTATTTCTTCAACCACTGGGCCTACCATGCGACAAGGGCCGCACCACTCTGCCCAAAAATCTACCAATACAGGTTTGTCGCTTTTTAATACCAACTCTTCAAAGTTGCTGTCTGTTATTTCTAATGCCATAATTTTAAGTATTTGTTTTTATTTAATTAGTACTGCAATATTCAACAATAATTCCAAAGTTTTTAATATTTGCTTTTTGGCAGTTATGGTGCCAATAAGTTTTTATTATTAATTATGGTTAACCATTAATTCTATAATCAATCTCTAACTCATCAAAACGTTTCATGGTATCGTTATCAAAGTTAATTTTAAACCTGCGCGAAGTTGCTGTTACTACAATTTTTTGTTTCTCGTCAATTACATTAAACTTTAAGAGTGCCGTTCCTTTGCTATGGTCGAGTAATTGATAAAACTCTTGTACAAAATCTTTTTCTATTTTTTCTGTTTTGATAGTAATAGCAAGTGAAGTTACCATTTTTTCGCGCACATCAGCCAATAACATCATACTATTTACCTTCAACTCAAATTGGTCTTCGCTATTAAAACGTGGTTTCATCATGCCTTTTAAATACAACATTTGACCCATACTTATTAAGTGCCTATATTTTAAATAATCTTCACTCCACATCATAATTCTGGTTGAACCACTGTAATCTTCTATGGTAAAACCGCCATAAGGTTTGTTGTTTTTTTGACTGATTTTTTCGTAACAATCAATCACCACACCTGCTATACTTAGATCAATACCTTTTTTATCTTCAATATCGGCAATGTTACTATTTACAAAGTTTTTAAACTCAATTTTATAATCATCAAGCGGGTGGCCACTTAAATACATGCCCACCACTTCTTTTTCTTTATGCAACTTTCGCATCAAACCCCAAGGTTCGCAAGTGGGTATATTAGGTTCGGCAAGGGTTACAGCAGTGCTACTACCAAATAATGATTGTTGATTGGCATTTTCGTTTGCAGCCGCATTGTTGGCATAACGAATTGCCTTTTCTAATAAATTGGGTTCATCGCCTTCTTCGGGATGAAAATATTGGGCACGATGAACATTTGCAAAACCATCAAATGCACCAGCAAATGCCAACCCTTCGAGTGTTTTTTTACTAACAGAACGCGCACTTACACGTTTGGTTAAATCAAAAATAGAACTAAATGGCCCATTGGTATCTCGCTCAGCTATCAACTCATGCACGGCATTTTCGCCAACTCCTTTTATAGCACCTAATCCAAAACGTATTTCGCCTTTTTTATTAACTGCAAAACTTACTTGCGACTCATTAACATCAGGCCCAAGTACATTTATGCCCATACGTTTGCACTCCTCCATAAAAAAAGTAACCTTATCTATATTACTCTGGTTATTGCTTAACAAAGCACTCATGTATTCGCCAGGATAATGTGCTTTTAAATACCCAGTTTGAAAAGCCACAAAAGCATAACAAGTAGAGTGCGATTTATTAAATGCATACGAAGCAAACGCTTCCCAATCTGTCCAAATTTTTTCGAGTACTTTTGGGTCGTGACCTTTAGAGGAAGCTCCTTCAATAAACTGAGGTTTTAATTTATCTAGTGTTTTACGGTCTTTTTTACCCATAGCTTTTCGCAACACATCTGCATCACCTTTTGTAAAGTTGGCTAACTTCTGCGAAAGCAACATCACCTGCTCTTGATACACCGTAATACCATAAGTATCTTTTAAGTGTTCTTCCATATCGGCCACATCATACACCACTTCTTCTTTACCATGCTTACGGTTAATAAAGTTGGGGATATAAGCTAAAGGTCCTGGACGATACAAGGCATTCATGGCAATTAAATCTTCGAACCTATCGGGCTTTAGTTCTTTTAAATATTTTTGCATACCTGCACTTTCAAACTGAAAAGTACCGTTAGTTTCGCCTCGTGCAAAAATATCTAGCGTGGCTTTATCGTCAAGCGGAATAGCATCAATTTCTATATCAATACCATGATTTTGTTTAATTAAGCGTAATGCATCGCGGATAATTGTTAAGTTTTTTAACCCTAAAAAATCCATTTTAATTACACCTGCATCTTCAATTACTTTTCCATCGTATTGGGTAAGTAATAAATCCGAATCCCTTGATATGGCCATCGGAATTAAATCTGTTAAATCGCTTGGCGCAATGATAATACCTGCGGCATGCACTCCAGTTCCACGAACAGAGCCTTCAAGTATTAACGCTTCTTTTAAAACTTTGGCTTTATCATCATTTCCTTGGTGATACTCACGTAGCTTTTTAACCGATTCAATGTCTTCTGTTACTAAT